>JBPOHH010000335.1:0-11207 GCA_052035765.1 Bacteroidota bacterium | reverse complement strand
GTGAATGCAGTAATTCTTGTGTAATTCCATGGGTTGATACTGTTCTTATCCATGCTTCGGCGGATGAGAGCCTTGCATCCGGCAGCTTCATGGCGATAGCGTTGATGAGTTGTGTCGCCACACTCGCTTGCCGGCTCATCGCCGCAACAAGTGCAATATTATGCTGCGCAGCGATATTCCCGGGGTCTATCCTGAGCGCACGCTGATACCATTCGGCAGCCGCTTGCGGCTTGGCTGCAATCTGATTCCCATACCAGGGTTCGCGCAGGGTGAGAGCAGCATTACCGATTGTAATACAAAGACTTGCCTCCTGCAACGGCGATACTTCCGATTGCCCGGGCATCAATTCTTCGATCGTCATATTGACAAATGCCGTGCGGATTGCATTCGACTCTCTATTCATCTGCTCTTCTTTTTTGGACTGCTGACCACCATGCAGCAATGCCATCGTGAGCGGTGCTGCTACATGTGATGCTCCATAGCGAAGTCCTACTCTCGTACAGAAATCAAAATCGGCAGCAAGCTCATAGCGCGTGTCGAAACCTCCAATCTCTTCCCACACGGATTTCCGCCACAGGAGTGTAAAACATCCGAGATTGTAGAGCACGGCGAGCGTCGGGTCAAAGTCCGGAAATTTCCATTCCCCGACTGATGCATCTTCATACGTACGGTTTTCGACTGTCCCATACGTAAGATCCGAATACGCAATTCCCTTCCCCGACTCTTCAAGCGCTTGAGCGAGCTTTTCAAAGCAATCGGCGCGACGTCGATCATCGGTATTTGCATTGGCTACATACCGTCCGAGAGCAATACGTGACGCGTAATTCCATGACTCGTACAAGGGTTGTCGCTCCGGCATTCGTTCATAGCGGATATGAGGGTACGTATTCTGAAATTCCCGTACAATTGCTCCTTCATTCTGCTCAGAGTGCGCATCGATGACAAGGATCTCGAGTTTCCCCTGCTCATAGAGTGTTTGACGAGTTAAATCTTCCAAACATCCACGCATGAATTTTTCGGAATTATACGTTGAGACCACTGCCGTTACTAGATAGTCTTTCTGCGATTCGGAAGCGTGACCAGGCAGTGAATGAACGTTCATTCGATATATATCTTCTGTATTCAACCGTATTACCTGCACGGTATTGGGCTTTTGCCAGTGATAGAACCATGACCACAGGGGCATTGTTCCGTCCGGGTTCCAGTCGTCGGACTCCTGTACAAACACTCTCGGCTTACCGGTTGATTCCTCAAGACTTCGGCGAATCGCTTCTGTCATGATATCCTCCTTGACCGCTCGGACACAGTGCGGGGTGGCGTAGCGACATTGCCAGGAGCATCCATAGCATTCGAGAGGCAGGCAGACAACCGACGTCAGGGGTGAATACGGCATAAACCGACCGAAATGTCCGCCGCCGAGCAGCACTACATTCGGGGTGCCCACAGCGCAGGCGAGGTGAGCTGCTCCGGATTCTGCTCCTATAGATATCAAGCATTTACGCAGCACAGCCGCCATCTGCCGAATTGTTGTTTTGCCGCAGAGGTTTACCGTTTTTACGGCACCCGTATCCTTCAATTGCTGTGATGCAGCCGCCGAATCAGCGTCGCTGCCGAGTGCGATTACAGACCATCCATGTTCAGCACAGAGCGGTCTAAGCGCCTTGCCGTAATGGTCATAGCGGCGGATATCGACGAGCACACCGGCGCAGAGCGCTACTGTTTTTTCGGGATTAAGCCCATATTCCTGAATAATCTGTACGGCGAATGCTTCATCGTCATCAGTGAGCCATACCTGAGGGCTAAGCTGCTGAACGTCGATGCCGATTCCCCTTAAAAAGTCGCGGTGGCGCTCAAGCTCGGGTTTCCAGCCGGCATCAGTCGGTACACTCTGTGTGTAGCGCTGATTATTTTGCAGGCGCATTGCATCGTTCATGTTATCCAGGCCGCCTTCAAGTGCTACCGTCGTTTGGGCTCCCGATGCAAGCGTAAAAAAGTCAGTAAGAGGTTCACGCGAATACACCGAATTCTTCGCAATATCAAAATTCATGCGTTGGAGTCCGAGCGCTATCGAATTACGGTATGCTTCATCGCGATAGGCTCGCTCTTTGTCAAATCCAATCACAATATCCACTTCCGGGCATGCGGTATAGAATTCCCGCAGATGCTGCTGGCACAGCACCGTAATAGACGCATGCGGATATTTTGCTCGCACATACGGCAGCATCGACGCCGAGAGCGTGGCGTCGCCGATGGAATCGGTACGCACCCAGAGCAAACTCATCGTGTCGTTGACATAGCGGGCTTTCGTGGTTCCCCGCTTCCTTCCGGTAATGCGAATTTCTTCACCAAGGCCGGATTGCTGAATTTTCTCGAGCGTGGCTTCGAGTTCAGCAGCTGTGAGATTGGGCTGCATTTTCCCCAGTACAGCCAGCGGAATTTCTTTGCCGAAGTCACCGGTTGCTGTTGTGCATTCTTCGACATAAAGACCTGCCTGAGCAAACATTTCACGAAGTACTTGTGGCGTAAATTGCGAGTAATGCCAGTCACGTTCGAGCCATGACCAGTGCTCACCGAGCGCTTGCGAACACAATCCGCCGAAATTCGGCACGACGCAGGAGAAGATTCCGTCCGGCTTGAGGACATATTCGATTTTTTGAAGGAATTCAAAGGGAAGCGGGACATGCTCAAGAACATGACTCATCGTAACGATATCGACCGAATTTTCGGCAATATCGCCGTCGGTAAACTGTTGCTGCCGGATATCAAGCCCGAGCACATTTCTGCCGAATTCGACATTAGGAGCTGTGAATTCGAAACCAATGACATTCATTCCCTCGCGTTTTGCATGATGAAGCAGTCCTCCCCATCCGCACCCAATATCGATGAGTGTGCCGCCTCCGGTATCCTTGGCATAGATATCAACCGCTTTGGAAAACAGGTCTTTCCGTTGCGACGAAATATATTCAGGCAAAGAATCTACAGACTCGAGAGATGGAGGTACGCGTACCATCGGTGCGGCTTGAGGATTATTCACGGCATAGACTGTAGTATAATACTCCTCCATTGCTTCTGTGGTCATGCGGTCGCGCAGGTAATGGAACCCGCAGTCAGTACACTTGACCACATCATCACCCCGCACGGGAATTGCCTGCCGCGAGCCGCAGACAAGGCATGGCACACGTTCTTTGCGATTGGGTAATTGTGCTATCGGTGCGAAGCGTGGACCAAATTCATGGGTTGCGATTTTGTCCGAAAGACGTACGGCGAGGGAATGTACGGCTTCTTTGAAGCGGGTACGGTGATAACATATATATAATTCAGAAAGATGCGCATATCCGGCTGCACTCCAGTGTTCGCCCCGCGACACCTCAATTCTCGGCACATCCCGCCGGCAATAATCACTGAATGTCACGCAGGATATTCCCGAAGAAACACCAATGAAGGCATCGGCTAGGTTAAAGAATTCGGCATTAAGGCGAAAGGGCTCGGCGCACCAGACAGATCGGGGATATTTTTCGTGGAATTCATCAAAAAAGGGAGGTTTGTTTTTGGCGGTGAATACATAGACGGGATCAATTTCACGTAAAATTTCTGCCATTTCAAAGGCGTAATCGTCTTTCCAGTGACTTTGCTCGGAGTAGAATTCCGTTTCTACCAGGATTTTTTTCCCGGGCGGTAATGCTTTCCAATAGGCACGGGCCGACTTTTTTTCCTCTTCACTGAGCGAAAAACTCGGTATAAATTCAATCGTCCACTCAAGATTGGCTGCCGTTTTAATCAGGTCGAGGAGAGAGCCACCGGGCAGAACGTCGTAATTCATGTAGGGTGCAGGCGTGAAGAAACGCGTCCAGGAGCGCTCTGTTTTCAGGCGGGATATCTCGGCATCGAGCGCCAGTACATCGCCGTCAAGTGTAATAATTTCATCGATATAGGGGTTGTTTTCGAGAATAAATCGATATTTCGCAGCGGTGAACCACGTGATAGTGCAGTCCGGCTCATTGATTTTGAGCTGTTTGGCTATGGGAGTACAATTGAGAATATCGCCGATACCATGAAATATTGCAATGCCGTACGTGGAGGATGTAGTCATACTTCTGTCTATTTATAACCAAGAAATTCTTTGCGTATCAATGCACCGTGCATACACAGCGAAAATCATGCCTTTTGTCCGCATTGGTACATATTTTGGGTCAATGTTTGTACAACTGCTCCTTGTTTCGTCATCTCCGTGAGGGGAAGCACTACAGTGAGTAATTCTCAATTTGGCGGCCTCTATTTCTTGAAAAACACTTATTTTTCAATTGCTTCGCGCACAGCATTTATCAGCTGATCTGCTGTATAGGGCTTGATGAGGAGTCCGCTTACGCCTACTTCGAGTAGTCGTTTCGACGTCTCTCCATGCATAAGACCGCTTGCACCGATTGACTTGATGTCCGGATTGATAGTTTTTAGCCTGGCTATTAAATCTATACCGTTCATCACCGGCATCATCACATCCGTAACGACGAGATCTATTTCATCTTTTCGGAGCTCGTACATCTGTAGGGCTTCCGCTCCGTTCGAGGCTGTGATAACGGTATAGCCGTAGGCAAGTAACACATCCTCGGCGATCGTACGGATCAGGTCTTCGTCATCGACTAGAAGTATCGTCTCAGCGTGATTGCCGGCCGAAATGTCGAGTGAGCCGGTGGTAAACTCCGCATTTTCCTGAACGACGGCCGGAAAATACACCGTAAATGTTGTTCCCACATTGACTTCGCTCCGGAGATCGAGGAATCCTCCATGTCTGTTGACTATCGAGAAAACAGTCGTCAGACCTATACCTGTTCCCTTGCCGACTTCTTTTGTCGTAAAAAACGGCTCGAATATCTTTTCGCGCAGCTCTTCGGGTATACCGCAACCGGTATCACTGATGGTAACGGCCACATAGAGATGTCCTGCCTTTGCATCTAAAAACCGCTGCGTGAGATCATCATCGGCCACGAGATGCCGTGCCTGTATCGACAGTACGCCACCTCTATGCTCCATAGCATCGCGGGCATTGATACAAAGGTTGAGAATAATTTGATGAATCTGCGTGGAGTTTGCTTCTATCATCAGGTCATTGGTCGGTAGATTGAGCTTTACGTCAATTTCCTTCGGGAAGGTCTCCCGTGCAATTTTTACGACTTCATCGATATTGTATTTAATATTAATCGGTGCGCGGTCTTCCTGTGCTCCCCGAGCAAAAGAAAGCACCTGACTAATAAGACCCGACCCACGTTTGACGGTCGAAATTATCGTGTTAATGCGCTGCCGGAGACTATCGTCGGTTACCTTTAACTTTATGAGTTCCATGCCAAGTACAACCGGAGTGAGCACATTATTGAGGTCATGGGCAATACCGCTTGCGAGCGTACCGATACTTTCGAGCCGCTGAGCGCGGAAGAGTTGAGATTCGAGATTTTTTCTCTCGGTGATGTCCGAATTGACGACAAGAATTGAGGTCGGCTGATTGGCAAAATTATGGAGTAATTTCCAGCGTGACTGAACGAGAATAATCTTGCCGTCCTTGGTTTTTTGGCGGAATTCACCGGACCAGCTTCCCTTCGTGAGCAGGATTTTTTTTGCGGCGATGAAATCATTCGGTTCGCCCGTACCCAGCAATATCGGCGACTTAACACCAATTGCCTCTTCAGCATTCCAGCCGTACATCTGCTCTGCTCCCTTGCTCCAAGTGGTGATGACATCGTTGATATCCCGCACAAAAATCGCATCCGGCACGACATCGAGCAGCACTGCCTGCTCGCGGATTTGCTGTTCGGCTGCATGACGGTCGGTAATATCCTGATAAATCGCCACGATCGCATTAATACTCTCATTTCTGAGGAAATTAAACGTATTAGACTCCAGCCAGCGCCAGGTGCCGTCTTTATGAAGCCATCTGAATTCCACGGGCTTGAGTGTCTTGCCGGAGAGCACGTGTGCAAAGCGAACGATTGCCTCGGCTTTATTATCGGGATGAACGATTTGCAGGCGGTCGATTGCCATAAATTCTTCGGGAGTATAGCCCAAAATCGCCTCGGTCGACGGGCTGGCATAGAGACATTTCCCGTCAGCGTCTATCAGGCATACGCCGCCTCTCGTATTTTCCATTATCATCCGGAATTTTTCCTCGCTTTGCCGCAGTCGGTTTTCCGAATTTTTACGTTCGGTCATATCCCGCGACGTCACGATAATTGCATTGATTTCCGGATTTCCGAGCTGATTATTTCCCTGAGCTTCAATCGTCACATATTCATTCCCCTTACTGAGATAGCGGAATTCAACTTTTTCACCGTTTCCGGGCTTGCTCATCGTATCGCGGAATACTTCAGTCACTACCTGACGGTCTTCAGGATGTATTCTGTCAAAAATACTGAGTCCGAGGAGCTCATCCTGTTCATAACCCAGCACCGTTACAATCGACGGTGTTTCGTACAAGATGGTGCCGTCTTTATCGAGCAATGTAATCAAATCGCTCACATTTTGAACGACAGCGCGGAATTTTTCTTCGCTTTTGCGGAGTTTTTCTTCGGCTTCACGGTATTCGGTCAGGTCCTGAAGAGCGCCGATCATGCGCACTGCTTTGCCGAGAGTATCACGAATAATATATCCGCGATCATTGTATGAACGGTATGTACCGTTTGCTTGTCGCACTCGATATTCTGCCGACCACACGGAAAGGTCACCGTTGAGGGCATTATCAATTTGTTCGGTAATTCTATTATAATCATCGGGATGGATGTTTTGGAACCACGGCAGTACATCATCGGTCGAACCAATCTGTTCGCAATTCATGATCGTACAGAGAGTTTCATTCCGCCAGACGGTCTTTGACCCGAAATCATAATCCCATATTCCGTCATTGGTGGCTTTGGATACAATTTGGAATCGATGATGGGAGCGGGCAATTTCTGCTTCGGCAAGCTTGCGGGTAGTGATATCGGTAAAGGACTCCACCACTCCGTCGGGTGAGGATTCACCGTCTTTGTAGAGCGGTTCGGAATTGATGAGCACCCAGCATAAGGAGCCGTCCGGCTTGTGAATTCCCATTACATCACCGGTAACGGACTCGCCGGTAGCGAGGGTACGAAATGACGGATGCGTATCTCCGGGATAGTCGCTGCCATCTTCGTGGATAGCTCTCCAGCGAACATCGAACGGGGAACGTCCCTGTAGCTCATCAAGGGTGAGACCGAGACTATCGAGCGCGCTTTGATTGGCATCGATGATTTCGGCTTGCTTGTTCTGAACGATTACTCCTTCTTGGAGCGATGCAACGACGGAGCGGTATTTTTCCTCGCTTTTCAGCAGTTTTTCGGTAGCTGCTTTACGGATTGTAATATCTTGAAAATTAATAACAATTGCTTCGATTGCAGGATTATTGAGCAGGTTTTCTGCGCTTACTTCCAGCCAGCGCCATGAGCCGTCTTTGTGTTTGGCTTTTGCCTCGAATGTCTCTGTACGTTCTTTGCCGGAGAGTAACTCCTGAAAATAGTGCTGAATACGGGGCAATTCATCGGGATGTACGATTTCGGCAAAGGATTTACCCATACGTTCTTCGAGCGTATACCCCATAATTTTAATATTGGAAGGGCTGTTATAGGTGACAATACCCTCTCGGTTGATGATAGTAATTCCATCTTTACTGTTCTCAATCATTGCCCTGAATAATTCTTCGCTTTTATGGAGCTTTTCTTCGGCATTTTTCCGGTCGGTGATATCGCGAAAATTAGCGATGACGGCGCCGACCTTCGGATCATCGAGGAGATTGACGGTCGTCCCTTCGAGCCAGAGCCACTCACCGTGTTTATTCCGTGCCCGATATTGATACGACGCCGGAATTCCGGGATGAGTAAGGATATAGCGGTATTTTTCGAGTACCATCGGGTAGTCGTCGGGATGAAAGATATCCTCGTCTTTTGCCTGAAAATACTCATCTTTACCATACCCCGAGATACGCTCGGTCGCCGGTGAATAGTAGGTAATCTCTCCTATGCGGTTCACCATCGTCACCATATCTCCGCTATGCTCGATAAGCGCCCTGAACTGACGTTCGGTCGCCGCAAGCCGCGCCTCGGTTTGATACTTCTCGGTAATATCGCGAAAAGTGAGCACGACACCGGTAATGGTATGATTTGCATCATAAATCGGCGCTGCTGCATCATCGATGTTATACTCAGTGCCATCTTTTGCAATGAGAATCGTATGATTCGCCAGTCCGATGGTGCGTCCGTCCTTGAGGACAAGATCGACGGGATTCGGTACGGTCTCGCGGGTTGATTCGTTTATAATTTGAAATATTTCAGGCAGCTGCCGACCAACTGCTTCCTGCTGCGTGTAGCCGGTTAATTTCTCTGCCACAGGATTCATAAATTTCACGGCGCCATGCCTGTCGGTCGCAATCACCCCATCACCGATACTGGTGAGCGTCGTCGAGAGCCAGATTCGCTGTTCATTGAGATCACGATCTACCTTGAATCGCTCGATCGCCATCTCGACACTCGTCTGTATCTGCATGATGTCAAACGGCTTGTGAATATACCCGTATGGCTGTGTCGCCTTCGCCCGCTGAAATGTCGCCGCATCAGTATTAGCAGTGAGAAAGACGATCGGTATCTCCTTCTTCTCACGTATCCGCTGGGCTGTTTCGATACCGTCCATCTTGCCATTAAGACCAATATCCATGAGAATAATATCGGCATTAATGGTTTCGAGCATCGGCAGTACTTCTTCTCCAAAACCGGTAATACCGGCAATGGTATAGCCGACTCTGGTCAAAAGCAAACGCAGATTGGTCGAAATGACGAGTTCATTTTCGACGATAAGTACTTTAATATCTGATGTTTCCATAGGGCTAAAATGTAAATTTCTGAACGTACTGTCATCAGGCATCACGACAATCCCGCGCGCGCGATAACAGTAGATAATCTCCATTCGAGCTACGAAACTACCATTAAACTCACAATACTCCAAAGCTTAAATTCAGCTCCTCTCCCTCCCCCCAAAGCCCCTCGTTTCTTACCAAGCGGCTTGGGGGACACGCTCCCAACCTGCAGTGTGTAAAACTAAGCCGCTCGCAACGAAGCAAGGGGCTCAGAGAAAAGACACCAATCTATCCAATAACTCTCCGTAAAATTACCGCATCCTCACTTCCTATAGTTTATTACTACGATTAGGTACTATTTCCACTTTTTTTCTTTGGTAATGAACTTGTAATACCATAAGTTGCGCTCACCACACCGGTTTTTTCACAAAACTTCTGTGGCATGTCGCTCCGTAATCGCAATCGTTGAACAGGTATTACCTCGAATGAATCCATTTCTCTCCAACACGAGGCACATTGTACGGCATATCTGCTTATAAAAAATATCTACTCTACTTCGCTGAAATCATACACATAATTTACATCATTCCTTACATATTCTCAAGGAGATTATTTATGAAAATTGCGCCTCTCCTGCTTGCTGCCATCTGCCTCACTATCGGACTTCATTCCTGTGGTCAAATCTCTACTCAGCCACAAGTAACGACCACGAAATCAATGCCCCTGCATATCGGTAACTGGTGGAAATATGAATATTCAGGCAGAAATGATAGAGGAACTAAAGACACATCAGCATACTTACTAAGCGAAATTGTTGATTATAAGTTAATTGGCTCTCATTATTATTATGTAGAGAAGCTGTCTGTGCATAATGATACGACATGGGACGGCTTTACTTTTGATACTTTTTACTGGCGATATGAAGGCTCTCGACTGTTGTCAGGGCCGATATTGGATGATACTACAAAAGTCATCGAAGACGAACTTTTTAATGAATCTTATACAATTGTTCCGTATGATGCTGTGTATCAAGAATATGGATTTTCTGTTCTAAGTGACTCGGTAAGTATCAAAGTACCGGCCGGTACTTTTACCAATTGTCTTGAAGTAGTATCAAATAGTAGAGCCCCTGATGCCCAAGTAACCAGAATCCTTGCGCCTAATATAGGAATCGTATCAGAATACTCGTTTTGGGGAAGGTCGAATCTTAAAGAATATCACATTGTACCTTGAATTTTCGACCTGCATAGTTTCACACAAGTAAGCAAACGCTACAATTGAATATTTCAACAAAACAAATCTTCAACCAAAGGAAAATAGTATGAAAAACATGCTTATTCTGATTGTACTTGCAGTAGTATTAACAATGTTGCCGAGTTGTGGTGATAGCACTGTAAACACGAGCGATACTACGAATACATATTTCGTGTATAATACAGGCGCTAAAACTGGTAAACTGGATCTCTATCTTTCTCCCGAGTTTATCTATATTAATACCGATAGTTCATTCAGTGTTCAACAAATATTAGATATTTCGAAACTTGACCCGATTATTGATTCGGTTAGTATTTTTACTAATGGTTACCATAATGGTGCTATCGTACGGACTAAAACGCTACTATCTAGCAGCAATATGGAACGTCTTGTAGAACGTTTAAAATCTGATAATCGAATACTCTATGCAGAGCCATTCTATGGCTTCCTCGACCCTGAAATTACTATCCCAAATATTAAAAGATCGATATATGAGGTGAGCTGTAAGGGTGCATGTGATCTCAAACTCAAACATGGTGATTATCGTAAAGAATTAGATTCTCTCTTCAAAAAGTGGAACATCACTCAATATAAACAGTATGAATATGATAATCTTATCTATTTTTTCTATGTTGATAAACACTCATACGCAAATGCACTTAAAATTTCTAATCTTTTCTATGAAAGCGGTATATGTGAATGGTCTGAAATTGACTATGGAAGCTTGAGCATACCTTATTCGCTTTATAGGAAATAGTTGGACTATGGTATTGTAGAATGTGCTATCTATCTTCGCTCGAGTAACTTCTGATATAAAAACGAAGTAGCACTACAGTATGAATAAAATCCTATCCTATGATAATGTACAGCATAATCTGAAATTCAGTACATATTTCAATAGTATATAATACGGTTTAAGTACCTATTACATTTGTCAATTCCCCGTCCTGACAGGTTTTCCCAAAACCCGTCAGGACTTTTTTTTCTCCTCCCGAGCCCGTCGCTTCTTCACGAGCGGCCCTAGGTGGACACGTTTGCTTGGCGGAAAAAGGCGGAAAAATGAGTTTTTTTCCACCATGTAAAAATTTCATTATACTCTTTCCTC
>JBPOHH010000647.1:0-2399 GCA_052035765.1 Bacteroidota bacterium | reverse complement strand
CTTTCGGTGCTGACGACCTTCGGGCTCGTAGCATTTGCCTGGATATTCTTTCGAGCGAATACAATGAGTGATGCTATCTATATTGCAACACATAGTATTACCGGGATTCCTGATGTCATTCACCGCGCTTTGACTCATCAAACTGTGTATCAGAATCTCGGTCTTTCGACGAGCTTTATGGTGCTGATGGTGTGTTCGATTATCCTCCTCGAAACAGTACATTTATTCCATAATAAGTATAATCTTGCCATAGTGTTACGGCGATTGCCGACGCCGGTGCGATGGGCTTTTTATTATGCAATCGTGCTGGCAATTATCTTCTTCGGTGTGTTTGAGAATCGACAATTTATCTATTTTCAGTTCTGATGAAAAAACTTCTCGCAAAATCCCTGCTTTTTCTGCTGCCGCTGATAGTATTTTTCATCTATCTTGAGGTGAATTTATCCACTATTCAGAATAGCTATTCCTATAAACGTCAATGCGTTGAACAGCAACTTGACTCGATTGAGGTGCTCGTGCTCGGTTCGTCTCAAGTCGTCTATGGCATCAACCCTGCGTTTTTTTCGCTCCACGGATTCAACCTCAGTAATGTGAGTCAGACGCTCTATTACGACACGCACTTGCCTCTGGCGTATCTTGATCGAATGCCGCGTCTGAAGTATGTGATGATCAATATATCGTATTTTTCCTTTGGCGAACAGCTCATCGACGGGCGGGAGGCATGGCGGGATTATTATTATTCGCAGTATTGGGATATGAATTTTCCTGAGATGGAATATCTTGACAGTAAAAGATTTAGCAAAATATTTCTCTATACGCCGATGCGCTCGTTGTCCTACTTTTGGGATGGTTTTCAGGTGGATTTGATTAAAAATTACGAGCCAAACGGTTATGCACGAATTGATACTACAATTCACACGCAGAGTGACAGCACGGGTTTTTTACGCGTGAGAACGCATGACGATTGTTTTTTGGAGAAGCGCATAGCGGAGAATCAGCGAGATGTCGAGGAGTTTATTCGGGTATTGCAAGCGAGGAATATCACGCCGGTACTCGTGACGCCACCGGTCTGTGAGACATATTCAAAATTCATTAATCACGAGAAAATGCAACGGAATTATGACCGAGTGAAGAGTATGTGCAGCAAATACAACTGTAAGTATTTCAATTATTTCAGCGATACTAGATTTACCAAAACAGACTTCTGCGACAATGACCATTTGAATTGTATCGGAGCCGAGAAATTCAGCCGTATAATCAATCGGGAGATATTAGGTGGCCGCTAAGGTTTGGGCGATGTTCCGGTTATAGGCATACGCAGTCTATTTCTTCCGATCCTTCGCAATAAACACCCGCAACAAATCCTCGACTTCTTTACCGCCGGTCACGCTTTCACCACCAAATAATACGTCCATTTTTTCTGTCTGATGGATATTTTCAGGCAAATCTTCCTGTCGGGAATACATGAGCGTAAGCGCGTAAATAATGAGAAGGACGAATTCTAAACCCAATGCAAAGAGGATAATGGAAGGTTCGGACGGGGGAATAAACTTCAGCCCGCGAATACCAATAATAATAATCAACGCCGCCGCGCCGATATAAACCAATCCAAGAATACCATTGCTATACTGTACGGTAACATATTGACGCATATAGAATTTAATCGCGCCACGCACACGGACTAGTCGCGTTATTCCCGACGATTGCTGCCACCGAACGGCTCGCTGCAGCGTTTCGACTTCATTATACTGCACACCAATCGCCTCTGCATAATCATGGAGACCACGGATATCGGAGGTGAGCAAATGCTGGATAATTCCTTGTAATTCTTCATCGGTATGTTCGCCATAAATACTCCGCGCGATGCGGTCGAGTGAGTTCACAATTTCACGCTCGATTTTCTGCCGGAGGAGACCCAATGACTGCGGCAGCAGCGCCGAACATCCCACAGCAAGCGCCGCCGAAAGCGTGAGTATCATCGGCAAAAGTGAGAGAAATGGGTTGAATAAATATCGCGCTTCGGGGTGCAGCTTTTGCTCAACTGCGCGATTATCGACAATTGCCCATTTGTAGTAATACGACGTTTGGATAATCTCAGGTCGCGCTTCATCCGAAATACGATACTCGACCTTCGTGCCATCTTTGATCACATCCGTATGGAGGAACTGGCGAAAGAACATATCCATCGCAGGGATAGCCACATACACCTGCAAGGCAAATGCCACACCCACAAGCAAGGCGCCAAGCACCAAAAATTGCACAAACGAGTGCTTCGAGAGTTCAAAATATTCTTTGCGGGAGGAGGAGATATTTTCCATAAATTATAAATTTAGTCCCAAGCTTAGGGTATTCAAACCATGAGGCAATGAGTAATTGAAGGTATTTCAATACTATAACGT
>JBPOHH010000789.1:0-3248 GCA_052035765.1 Bacteroidota bacterium | reverse complement strand
TGCTGGAAGTATTTGACAAATACGGCAGTTCGTGGCTTTTGGAACAGAAAGAAAAGTTCATTCAATTAGGTGACTCGGTCTATGCTCCGGGAAAATGGACCATCAAGGATATTCTTCAGCATTTGATAGATACCGAACGTATTTTTAACTATCGCGCTTTGGCATTTGCGAGGGAAGATGTGACAATTCAGCCGGGTTTTAGTGAGGATGACTATGCTGTTTCGGCGCATGCTGTCACACGTTCACTTGACGATTTATTGGAGGAATTTGCCATCGTTCGCGCCTCGAGTATTTCGTTGTACAAAAGCTTGTCCGATGAAATGATGCATCGGGAAGGTATCTCTTTCAAACGGAGAATCACCGTCCTCGCGATTGGATTTTTAATTGCCGGGCATGGCATTCATCATCTCAATGTGATCAAAGAACGCTATTATCCATTACTTGATAATTAATAACTAATACAATTACTTATGGACATGATTGATACTACCAGAAATTTTATTTTTACCGGTTACAGCAGTCCCAGTATTCCCGTGGGCACTATGTATTGTATCGGTCGTAATTATGCCGCCCATGCCCGCGAAATGGGTGCTGAAGTACCGAGCGCTCCTCTTGTCTTTATCAAGCCGCCTGCTGCGTATCTTCCTGATGGATGTACGGTTACCATTCCCGAAATTTCCCGGAACATGCATCACGAACTCGAAATGGTAGTCGTTATCGGCAAAGACGGAGCTGATATTTCACCTGAATCTGCCCTTGACTATGTGGCAGGATATGCTGTTGGAATTGACTTTACTCTCCGCGATATTCAGACTATTGCAAAACAAAAAGGCGAACCGTGGGCAGTATCGAAAGCGTTTGTCGGGTCTGCTCCGATTTCGATGGTGGTGCCGGCGCATATACTGTCCAATCCCAATGATATTACACTCGAACTTTCCGTCAATAATCAACCACGTCAGACCGGAAACACATCAATGATGGAGCGCACCGTAGAGGAGCTCATCGCGTACGTTTCGACGATTTTTACGCTTCGGAGAGGGGATTGTATCTTTACCGGCACACCGGAAGGCGTTGCTCAGGTGCAAAGCGGCGATCGTATTAGCTGTTCGCTCGGAGAACTTACTTCTCTGACCGTATCGGTTGCATAAACCTAATCAGATTGTTTTTCAACTCATTATATGAAAATTATGAAAATACTGTTTCAGATTGTGCTCGTATATGCATTGAGTAGCTTGGTAGGGTGTATTAGCCATTCGAACATTGTAAAGTTGAGTGATACTCGAACAGAACAAGACGCATTTACGGTGACTACTAGAGATACAACAATCGTAGATGCCGTGAAAAACAATCCCGGAGATCGAGATAATGGCGTAATTTATCCTTCTTCTCGGTCTTTAAAAATTGAATCATATTCTACACAGTACGACAGTATAGTCGAACGTAAGTATCCGAGTTTGATTCGTATTGGATTATTTGAAGGCATTGGACTCATTGGTACGAGTAAGTCTGAGGTTGGTCTCGGGAGTGGAATGTTTGGAATAATGGGTTTTTTCGATGAAAGTATGTGGCTTCAGGGAGGCAACAACCGCAATGCATTCTTTACGTGTGGTATTTACAGAATAGGTATTGTTGAGTCACGGTTGCGATGGTTTCATGATGCGAAAGATTGGACTATCGGCACCTCTATAGTTGAAACCATCATTCACGAAGGGAATTTTACAACAGCACTGACAAGCGTAGCTCCTGTGTACTTCAGAAAACGCTACTATTTAAAAGAGACGATACCATATATCACCATTACACCCACTATAGGACTCGGCCTATTTCCTTCGCAATATCTGAATCTCAGTACATCACTTGATGTAGGGTCTATGGGAGGGTTAAATTTCAGAGCATATCTGGGAATTGCCGGCGGAGGATATTTATTCCATAAATCACCAACGTCCTATACATTTCCGTATGCAGGTATTGGTGTGTCTGTGTTAGACTTTATCAATAGAGTGCCTGAATTATACACCGAATGGAAAGATCATGAGCACTCTTCGTGGAATATAGGGCTTCTCCAGTTATCTGTCGTCTATAGCGGTGCAGATGCTGCTTTCCTGAAATCAAGCAAGCCGTCGGCGTCACCTCTCAAAGGAATCATCGCTCGGGTAGCTCCTGTCTCTATTGCACTTCCTCTCCTCGATTACCGCTTATATGCAGGTACCTCACTGTTAAATTTTGTTGCTATAGGTCAGAATCAGTTTGGGTTCGGTATTCTACCAATTCGAGTCGGGTACTGGCATCCTATTACGGAGAATGAGCTCAGTGTTGAACCATTTATGGAGTACAACTATTATCCTTCTTCTTTTGTGCATTTAGGGGGTAAGCTTAATTTAAATACATCGTTTTTGGCAGACCTCTTAGGAAGTGTTTTCCTGCAGGCAGGATGGGTAAACGGCAGTGTAGTGACCGGTATAGTATCGGATCTTGCCGATGAACTCGGTGTATCTACTAGTTTCAGCGGTGCTTACTTTGGAATTGGAATTGGGATTAATGATAAAATATTCGCTGCTAAGGAATTACGATATAATAAATAGCATAACCTGTTCAATGATCCGTACGACTATGAAAAACTATCTCCTTATTCCTTTGTTGCTTGCGATGTTCTTATCCGGTTGCTCAATATTCAAAGGGTTTTTTCCTCCACCCGATGAATTTTATCTCAATCAATACCGCGGGTACGACGGAATGTATGCAACCTACATCTTCGGTCAAAAGCTCACCTCCATCGACAGCGTAGAAGACACCGCGAATAATGCATTCACGATCTACAGCGGCGGGCAGGCAGCCCTATCAAGCGATCTCAATACAGACTTTATTGCTGATTTTACCGTGAGTATTACCGAGGGAAATGGCGCGCGCTTTCGTTTTCGTACGACCAAGCATACGCTGAGCGAAGGCCGCGATCTCGCCTTTGTGTACTCCACGACCGGTTCGAGAGTTGAGGCGAATGGTACTGTCATCGCCACACTCGACACCGTACGGGCACTCGCCAACACACCCGAACGTGTTATTATAACCAATTGGGGACGTAAATTCACCATCCAAGTCGGATGCAACATTGTCTATTACGGCTCCTCAACACTTCCCACGACAGAGTTCATCATCACCGAAACACTTCCGTCAAGCACGGTATCTTTATCGGGAATTGACTTTATACCGCTCCACAGAGCCAATGAAATCAACACACCTAAAGCCCGGGC
>JBPOHH010000854.1:0-5930 GCA_052035765.1 Bacteroidota bacterium | reverse complement strand
TGATAGGAATTGATGAAAACTGTGTGTAAAAATCTGAATAGGATGTCAGAACACCATCAAGTCAAATCAAAGCGTATAATCCTGACGGAGAAAATGAATGTCGAGAAAAGGGGGTCATAAAATGAAGGTCGATCGAACGTAGAAAGGAATTTCTCCCGGTGTTTTGTAGGTATTTATCCTATGTATATCGGGGATTTTGATGAAATTTCGGATAATAGCAGCTTGGAAAAGCAACTTCGCTTTCCAAAGAACCTAAACTTTTGCTAATTTTGCAGTTCCACAAAATTACTGAAATAAATTAACCTGTTATTTTTCAATTTTATAATTACAACAATGACGAGTGAATCTTTGAAATTTTCTGACCTCCCGTACGAGCGTCCGAATTTAGAAAAACTAAAAAGTGCACATCTGGATTTAATTGAACGGTTTACTGCGGCAAAGACAGGAAAAGAGCAAAATGAAATTATCGCTGAGTGGAACGAGCTCAGAACGGTACTGGCGACCAATTCCAGCATAGCTCATGTACGATTTACCCTAAATGTCAAGGATGATTGGGCGTTAGAAGAAAGAAAATTTTTAGATGAGAATGGACCAACCATCTCCGAATGGAGTCAGAACTTCGTGAAAACCGTCCTAGCATCGCAATTTTTAAAGGAAATTGAAGCTGAATGGGGCGTGCTTTTTATCCAAAACCTCGAGCAAACAATCAAGACCTTTAAAAACGAAATCAAGCCCATGCTCATCAAGCAAGCAGAGCTCACCAAGCAATATGACGGTATCCTCGCCAGCGCTGAAATTGAGCTCGATGGTGAGACCTTCAATCTTTCCCGACTCGAACGCAAACTTCTCGACACCAACCGCGACACCCGCAAAAAAGCTCAACAGGCAAAATTCAACTTTTTAGAAGACAACAAACAAGACCTCGATCGAATTTATGACGAAATGGTCAAGCTGCGCCACCAAATGGCACAAGAGCTCGGATTTAAAAATTTCGTCGAATTCCGTTATCTTGAGATGGGACGCTACGAATATTCGCCGGAAGAAGTAGCTAAATTTCGTAATTATGTTCACGAAAAGATTGTGCCGCTTATCACTAAGCAACGTAAAATTCAGGCAGACCGCCTCGGGGTCGATGAATTACGCTTTCATGATGAAATTCTCCACTTCCCGGAGGGTAATCCTACAGCCCAAGGGAACCCCGAATGGATTGTAGAGCAGGCAAAGCAAATGTACTCGGAGCTCTCTCCGCAAACGGAAGAATTCTTTAACATGATGATAGATCGTGAGTTGATGGACCTCGTTACTCGTCCTAACAAAGCTGTCGGCGGCTATTGTACGAATTTTCCGACCTACGGTGTGCCGTTTATCTTCTCGAATTTTAATGGCACAACGCATGATGTAGAAGTGCTTACTCACGAAGCAGGACATGCGTTTCAGGCCTATAAAAGCCGCAATAACAAAGTAATTGACTACATCTTCCCAACGTATGAAGCATGTGAAATCCACTCAATGGGTATGGAATATCTGACCTGGAATTGGATGGATAAATTCTTCGGCTCGCAAACCTCAAAATTCCAGTTCTATCACCTGCTCCGCTCGCTGATGTTCCTCCCCTACTGCTGCGCGGTCGATGAATTCCAGCATTGGGTCTATGAAAATCCAAATGTCACGCCGGCTGATCGCAAAAACAAATGGCATGAAATGGAACAAAAATACCTGCCATGGAGAAAATACGAAGACTTACCATACGCCGAGGAAGGCGCGCTCTGGCAATTCCAAAAACATATCTATGCATCGCCATTTTATTATATCGACTACGCCTTAGCTCAGATCTGCGCATTGCAAATCTGGAGTAAATCACGTAAAAATATGGATGAAGCGCTTAAAGATTATATCAGAATCTGCGAAATCGGCGGCAGTAAAACATTCCTCGAAATCGTGAAAGCCGGGAATATGCACTCGCCATTCGAACCGGAATGCTTGGATGAAGTAGTCGAAGAAGCCGAGCAATGGCTCGAAGCGTGGAAGAATTAAAAGTGATATAATAGGAATGGGTTACTTTTCACTTGAATAACGAAAGCACACATGAAACACCTGTATATATTATTAGCTCTGTGTATGGTTGGAATTAGCGCATGCAGCAATGGAGTTACACCAGAAGTAACGTACAATGAATATTACGACTTAAGTCTTGGAGAAGGTAACATCGCTGATATTGATCTCTCGCAGGACGGATCCAAAATTGTAATTAGAGGGTCTAAAAGTGGTGCATTGTCATTTAGTTCGTTTGTAGCAGTTTATGAGAGTCTAACAGGGGTAAAACTTTATGAATTTACAAGCAGCAAAGACTCTTCCTATAAATCTGCAGTATTTAGTGCTGATGGAACAAAACTAGCCGTTAGTAATAAATTTGGAGATGCATTTGTTGTGAATTCACAAACAGGTGTTGTGTTGCAAAAATTCAGTAACGCATTCTATCCTAAAGTGTTAGAAAACGGCTCGGCAATAGTTGCGATTCGTATTGAAGGTGATGAAAATACTCCTGTCACACTAAGTATGTATTCTATGAATGATGGTAGAAGAGTAAAGGATTTTTCGTTTAAGGAACTTGGAAGTACTATTGGAGATTGGGAATTGGAAGGAGTTTTACATTCAGAACAGTTTGTAATCCGGCTTGAGCTTAATAAGGGGTCACGATCTGAAAGAATAGTATATTGGGATATAGAAACAGATAAAAAAAGAAGCGACATTATCATTGAGAATGTAAATAATATTGATGGGAAAGGATTTACAAAAGATTTATCAACTATTATACTTAAAGATTTTACAGCTACAGCTTCATTAAATGCATATAATACGATAACCGGTACTAAAATAAATACCTTCCCACTGACCTATACAGGGGTATCTCAAAAACGGGAAATATTTAATTATACATTAGCCAATGATTTAATATTCGCGGTTCAGGGAAATGGACAAAATAATGCCTTACCGCCAAGTATATATAAGGTAACGGAAGGAAAAGAAATTAAGCCGCTATCATCAGCTACTCAAAACGCACATTATCAACGACTCACTTTCAGTTACGATAGTAAATTTTTAGCAGGAATTGAAAAAAAATATGAAGGTATCGTTATCGAACCATCACCGATGAAAGTAAGAATTTGGTACGTAAAGTAATAGTACTTTTATTTATTTTTCAGGAGTAAATCCATGAAATATTTTCGCATGCTGTGTATAGTCCCTGTATTGCTACTAATGGTTGCAGGATGTAAGGTAACTGACCCGGTTGATGATGAAGACATTACTAATTACTACGATATAGATATTGGGAATAGGACGATACATGAGATGATATTGTCCCCTGATGGATCGAAGGTTGTAATTCAAGGACATTCTCATAGTGGATTATATGGATTTTTAGAAGTATATGATACTAAAACACAAGCAAAGTTGTGGGAGAAAACCTCCGGCGGTTCGTACACTGATGTACCTGTTAATTTTAGCGAAGATGGTGGAAAGTTATTATTTCAAACAGATTTTGAATCATTTGTCGTTGCTAATTCTCAAAACGGAAGCATAATTAGAAAATTTACGAATATACATAACGCAAGACTATTTCCCGATGGTTCAACTATTGTAGGTGTTTATCAAAGAAAAATCAGCTCAAATATATACAATACGATTCCACCTGAAGTAACTGTTTACTCTGTAAATAGCGGAGATAAAATCAGAGATTTATCGTTTCGTGGAACAGAGGGATGGGGACCGGAAAATTGGGAATTGATTGGCACGTCAGGTTCAGATAATGTTATACTTTTTAATGATGTTACCCAAAACAATCAGCCCACGATTCAGATTACGTATTGGAATGTAAACACAGATACTAAATCCAGCAACGCTTATTTTGCACATGTAGGAATGATACCGCAGTATAATGATTATGCCAAGATTTTTTCTCCTGATTTTTCGGTCATTGCATTAACCGAGGATTATACAAAGTGTTTTTTTTATAACACGCTGACTGGTGCTAAGATAAATTCAAAACCTTTCGTAAGTTATCGTAAAGAAGGCAATTTTATTCACCAGACTGGTTTGGCGTTGGCAATCTCAAATGACCAAACATTTGCGATGATCGAAAAAAATGAAGAATATAAAAACAAAACAGAATCACCAATAACATATTCTCAAGCAGAGTCAAAAGTTATTAAAAAATTATCTATGCCTTCAGGGATTGTTGATAGTGTAAAAAAACAGTTCTTTAAGTATAGTTTTAACAGTAAAATATTAGCAAAAGTAATCAGCAATAATGAGTATCCCCATGAGAATGATAATCATGCTATCATCCGCATCTGGAAGGTAAAATAAACACATCAATCATAATCAATAACAAACACACACATGAACGTAGAATTTAGCGATATAAGTTTTGAAAACAGACGGCGCACACCGCAAGAGCTCGCGGAAATTGCGAATGAAATCCGTCGCGATATTATGAAAATGCTCCTCTTGGCAAAGTCAGGTCACAGCGGCGGTCCACTCGGTATAGCAGATATCTTTGCTGCGCTCTATATGGGCGGCGTGATGCGCCACCAGGCCGACAATCCACATTGGGAAGGACGCGACCGATTCGTGCTGAGCGCGGGTCACATGTGTCCGGTGCAGTACTCAGCGATGGCTAATGCGGGGTTCTTCCCCAAGAGCGAACTCGCCACGCTTCGAAAGTACAACACCCGACTACAGGGTCACCCCGGACGCGATATGGGGCTCCCCGGCATCGAGACATCGTCGGGTTCGCTCGGGCAAGGTATATCAATCGCTGTCGGAATGGCGATGAGCGATAAATTATTAGACAAATCCGACCGCCGGATTTTTACGCTGACCGGTGATGGCGAATTACAGGAAGGTTCAGTTTGGGAAGCAGCTATGTCTGCATATCACTTTGGGTTAGATAATTTTTGCTGGATAATTGACAATAATGACTGTCAGATCGACGGCCGTATCAAAGAGGTGATGGATGTCTATCCGATTGTCGATAAATGCGAGGCATTCGGCTTTGACACTATCGTGATTGATGGTCACAACTTCGATGAAATTATGGCTGCATTCGATAAATTTATTCAAAACAGTACAAATGGTACCGGCAAGCCGACTGCTATTATCGCAAAGACATTTATGGGTCGCGGTGTGTCGTTTATGGAAGATAATTACAAGTGGCATGGCAATCCGCCAAATGAACAGCAGGCAGAGCAAGCGCTTGGGGAATTAGTTCTGTGAAAACATCGCTATCTTTAGGAATAATAAGTACTTTCGCGGCAATCACCGCGTTTGTGTCAGGTTGCGTGGACCCGCAGAAACAGCAGCCGGCGCCACAACCGGATGTGAAAAACGAAGTGCAGGATTCGATTTCAAAAGCAGTAATGGCACCGGAAGTGAAAACGAAAGAACTTCTTGAGCTCACCCTGAAGAAAATTGAACCATTACCCGGAAAAGATCTCGTGGCGTTCTTACCTGTAAATCTCGGGACATCGGTCTCGTCGTCGACTGCGAGAGTTAACAAAGAAGGATATAATTGGTCGAAAATTCTTGGTGAATATATACTTACGGATGGAACGGCAATTACGATCGGAATCACCGATTATGGTGGAAGTGCAATTCTGGCCGCCCGTACGTATGAGATTCCAAGTACAGAGGTAGGTGTCTCAGTCGAAAAAATTCTATTACCGAATGGTATTGGCTATAAAGTCTATAATGATGCTACCAAAAACGGTATGCTTGCAGTGCTCATCGCTAAACGTTTCGGTATAGAAATAGAAGGTAAAAATATGACCGAGAAAAACGGAGATTTGTCCCGCGTACTCGACAAGGTGAATATTGAAGGTATGATAAAAAAAGCAAAATAATCAATCATAAATTTAAGTAAGTACAAT
>JBPOHH010000449.1:0-1632 GCA_052035765.1 Bacteroidota bacterium | reverse complement strand
TTCCCATGAAAATACGCTGATTCGATGCCTGAATGCCGCAGATAGTCCGAGATTTGTTCGGCTGTATCACGTTGATTACAAAAGATAAGCGTTGGCTCTGCGCCAAGATAACAAATCAGTTCGAACAATTTCCCGCGTTTGTCGTGTGCGTCCGAGAATACCGTTTTCACGGCAAGCGCTTCCTCACCACTCTTTACGGGTTCGGAATAATCGACGAGCAGTGGCTGCTCAATTTCCATATATGGCGGGATGCGAACGGTGCGTGTGGCAGAAACGAGCACGCGCCTTGTGCAATGCGATAATTCCCCGGCGATAAAAGACATATCCTCTTCAAAACCCATCGTGAGCGACTTGTCGTATTCGTCGAGAACGAGCATTGGGGTTGTGCGGAGGTCAATACTTTCACGGCGGATATGGTCTGCAATACGTCCCGGCGTGCCGATGAGCAGCGCGGGAGGTTCGGAGAGATTGGAGAGTTCGACCTTGATGGAATGTCCACCATAGCATGTATTCACCTTAAATCCGGTGCCCATAGCCCGCCACACCTGTTCGATTTGCAGCGCCAATTCCCGTGACGGCGTGAGGATAAGGCATTGAATACCGGGAGTTTCCGGTGTCATCATCGTATAGACCGGCAGCAGGAATGCCAGTGTCTTCCCCGAACCTGTCGGCGCGATCAGCAGGGTTGCGGGATTGGTTTGGAGCGCATCGAACGCAGCGATTTGCATATCATTCAAGCGTTCGATGCCAAGCTTCGGGAGAATATGAGGAGGAAGTGCGGGTAGATTCATGAGACAAAGATACCATTTTTTCCTATCTTTGCTTCGGGAATCGGGATGGAGGTAGCGAATTCTCTCAACATCAATCAACATCACAATCATGCAAGAACAAAAAGACCCCTTACACGGCAAGACGCTTCAGATGCTCCTCGAACATTTGGTAAGCTATTATGGTTGGAAGGAATTAGGCACGAAGATCAACATCAAGTGTTTTCAGGTTGATCCGACGATTACGTCCAGTCTTCGCTTCTTACGCAAAACCCCATGGGCGCGCGCAAAAGTCGAGAGTTTGTACCTCTATTCCCTCCGTAAAATCGAATGGGCAAATGAGAAGAAAAGGGTGAGGAGCGAGGAGGAGGAGTGGGAAACGGAGAATATGCAAGAATCACCAGATTCTATCCTTAATCCAGACGGTATCTAATATCAGTCCGGTCGGTTGCTACAACCGACCGTCAATACTTACCGCTGAAACTTCGGCAGGATAGCCAAAACAGTAAAATGCTTGCCCTACAAGCCTCTTCTTTTGGGCAGAAAAGTCCAGATTGCCTCTCGTAAGCCATCGCAAAAAGTATAGATTTGGTTGTTTGTGGGTGTGATGGTCAATCGACTATTGAATGTACACATCTATAGAGTTAGGACGAGGAGTATGCTTCATAGGCACTTGTTGACGGTCAGTTGTAGCAACTGACCGAACAGGAGTAGCTGCTATGATTGCATCGGGAGGTATTATCTATCAGGTATTGTCCCATTCTTTGCGCAATTGTTTGGTGTGGGTATCAAAACTCTTGGTATCTTCTTTGGTAAACGCGCCTTTATATTTATCGGATAGTTTGGTGGTCTGAGATTTCTTTTC
>JBPOHH010000274.1:0-6301 GCA_052035765.1 Bacteroidota bacterium | reverse complement strand
CTTTCTTCGGCTTTGAATTTGAGGTTCATCGCAATCATCAAAAAGAGCAGCGACACGACGGAGGCGCTCCCTAAAATCACGGCAAACATCTTCGCACGCTTGAGTTCGCGTTTTTGCTGACTCTCCCGCCGCACGATTTCGAGGTTGTATTCTTTATTGCTTTGTTCCAAAAACAGCATCGCCCGTTCGAATGCCGGATTATACCGATGTGCCCAGGTAGCATTGGGCTTGGTATCGGCTTTCCATTTCATGGCGAGCTGCAATTCGGGATTCACGAGGAGTCCTGCGAGTCCATTTTGATAGAGTTCGGCAGATTTGGAAAGGCGGAGATACAATTCCGCAGACTTGGTTTCTTCCTCGACCCAGCTTGTGAGTCGCGTCCAGACGCGCATCAAGCTTTCGTGGGAAATATCAATAATTGTTTCGGGTAATAAATCGCTCGTCACCGGCGGCATGAGGAATGACCTGCCCGGCTGACGGAAACGTTCGACGACCTCGATGACTTGTTCTTCATTCGTATCGGCGAGGCGGCTGATTTCCGCAAGGGCGGTCGGCCGGCGTGTTCCGCGGCTGTCTTCACCAAGATTAGTGAGTGATTTGAATAATTTCTCGGCTAATTGGCGGGAATGGATATCGGGTAATTCATTATAGACTTCTTCGGCGTGGCGAGAAAGTGCTTCTTTCATCGTGCCGATGGCCTCATAGTGCGGGATATCAATCGGCTGATCGTCCAAGCGGGTGGACTGCCAGAAGTCCCATGTGCGCATGAGTGCATGCTGAAGAATTGGTAATTGATCGGGGTCATTGCCTGTATCCTCGATTAAGCGATTGACGAGGCGTTCGGAAATTAGTCCGCCGAAAAGCTCTATTGGCTTGATAATCGCCTGTTTGCGTTCATCGACCGACATCCTTGGCACGAGATAATGCCCTTCGTTCAACGCTTCGGTAAGTCCGAAAAACTCTGCACAATCACTGAGAAAATCAGCTCTCATGGTAATCGATATATATACCGGCACCTCCTGTTGCTTGAGAGCATAGAGAAATAAATTTACGAAGATGCTGGTCTCGATATAGGCATATTCGTCGATGATATCTTGTTTGAAACGAAAGATTTCCTCGAATTGATCGATGACGATGAGCGTATTGCTGCTGCCGCCGTACTGCCGGATAATCTCAGTCAGGGCCTGAGGATTTTGTTGCAGGGCTGTAGAAATCTGCTGAAACTTCGCTTCATAGCTTTCCCCTGTCGGTACGAGCTTGAGGGATTCCAAGAGTGCAGTCGCAAGGCGGGAAAGTGGATTTTCTCCCGGGCGGAACAGCATAAGATTCCATGTACCATCGATGCCATGATATTCATGCTTGAGCAGTGACGGGATAATACCGGCGCGGACGAGCGAGGATTTACCGCTTCCGGACGAACCTATCACGGCAAGAAAGCGCTTTTGCTCAAGCCGTGCAATGGATTCTTTAATCTGAGTTTCCCGACCGAAGAAGAGATGGTCTTCTTCGGACGTAAAGCTCCGTAGCCCCGGAAATGGATTAGAAATCTGTACCTGTTGTGCCATATAGCTTGCTGTGCGATTGATGTACAAATACGGAGAGTGCGGACAAAGCAACTGCTTCAATCCTAAGGTACTCCCAATTATTGGAGACTGCGGACGGCTTCCTCTTTATTCGGCAGAATAGAAAATAGTGCCGAAAAGCCCGACATATCAAACACTTCACGGATATGCGGCTTCATCGATGAGAGCGCTATACTGCCGCCAACGCGCTTGAGCTGCTTGGCAGCGAGAAGGAATACGCGCAGCCCGGCACTGCTGATATAATCAAGCTGTCCGAAATCCACTGCCAGCTTGTGTACTCCTGACTCAATGACCGACATAATTTTCGCTTCGGCATCGGCTGATGTATTTGAATCGACTCTCCCTTCGAGCAACAAGAGAGAGATATTTCCCATTTTAACTTCTTCGATTTTCATAAAAATTGCTTTCGATAATGGTGCCGTATCCGGTACGGCAATTAAACAATATGTAGAATATGTATTTTATCTATTTCTTTTTCCGCACATAGAGTATTATCTCCAAAGGCCGGTCATCGACCGTCCGTTCGGCGGTATTGAGAATTTCAAGCATTTCCTCCGAATTCATCAGTGACCGATCGACTTTCAGAGAAAAGAGGGTGACACCATTTGGAGGAAGCAGATCTTCATCACGCTCCGTACGCTGCCGAATGATACCGAGGACACGTTTTTCACGAAGGGCACTGATTTTGGAATGTGATGCAATGATGGCACCATCGACCCATGAAATAATATCCCTCTCGGTCATTCCTGCCTGCTCGCGTACGCCGATGGTCATCGGTAAATCGAGCCATTCACTTTCAAGCTTGATGGAGAAGCCACTTGGATCATTATTAAAGTAAATCGCATGATGCGACTCTAGGATTCCCTCTTTAATCATCCGTTCGATGAACTCCTGGAGAGGTTGAAATGAACCCAGTAAGTCGTTGTGGTTATATGGCGGAAACTGCGGAGGCACGAGTCCCGAACCAAGTGTCGCGATGTGCCCGCAGATGAGTGAAAGTGCCAAATAAATCTGATACGGACTGCTGACGCCAGAATTGAGTACTGCCTCAAGATACGGCAGTCCTTCGACAAGTGCCTGAATTAGACTTCTGCTTTGGACCATGACATTTGATGTCGAAGGCACTGCATGCGAACGCACTTTTTCGGAGAGATTCGACGCCTTTTCACGCAGACGCTTGGCAATTGTCGAGCACAGAGCACCGAGCTGCGACTGCAGCGGTACATTTAACTGTGGCGGGATAAATTCTGTCAGAGAGTAACTATCGTTTTTGTACTGTACTTTGGCTATCGGGAACGATACATATTTCTGCGGTGAGACTTCTCCGGCGAGCAAGGTAATTTTCGGTGCAAGCCGGGGAATTTCTACTTCACCTTCGCCGGTATTTTCATCGGAAATTGCCGGACCTTCGATGGAGTCGTAGCGCACAAGATCGCCTTTTACCATCGAGCTTCCCTGCTTACGCGCCGGTACGGCAAGCATAATTGTGAGTGGTTTTTGCTTAATCTCATCGAGAAAGGGTGAAAGGTCAATATCGAGACTGTCGGCAGCAGGATGAGGATGATAGACAATGAGTCCGTCAGGCATGATGGCCTCAAGATCAGTAATACGCAGCACACCGCTGAAGAGCAACAAAGCATCAAAACTAACAGTCCGCACACCATAATTAAACGGAGATATATGCTGCGTGTGATACTGCAGCAGTAATTCACCTCGAAGAGAAAGCTGCTGAAAATGCTGTGGCGCCAGTAACATTCCTTCATACCATTGGATTGCTTCAGGCATCTGTCGGGCATTGAGCCAATTCATGTTGTATCCTCTGTTTATAAGTTAAATTATTGCGGCTCTACGGAAAATCCTTTTTCCGATAAATTGATCTTCATATCTTCATGGGGGCTGACGCGCATGCGATGAGGACCTGCCGTATAATAATTTGCAAATACTATACATGCAAGAGATTTCATCCTCACCGGAATATACTGCGGAGCCACTTTTTGGTTTGGTATCCACTCCCATTGCCAGGAGTCGTAGCCCTCGCCTTCGGGGTAATTATTGCGGATTTCGTCGCGCTTGTCGAACCAATCCTTGGCCGTCATTTGCAGTAATTGTTTCAGGAGTGCATCATCATAGACAAGCAGCAGATCCACCTGTACGGGATTGGTTTGATTGACATTTGGTGCTATTGTTACCTTCACATTGGACTGCGCGCCAAAGAATGACCTTGTCCACAGACCGAATCCACAGGATGAAAGCGAAACAGCAAACATCACACTGCAGCAAAGAAGTATCGTTCGATAGGAAGGAGTACCAAATATCATGCGCGTATAAGGATTAGTAAGAGAAGATGTTCATCAAAAAACGCTGTACGGCCGCCCGATAGATTGAATTTTATAGTTTTTTTCACACATACTTGCCATTCGCTCGGCGAGTCTTCGCTCGGTAAAGAGACCACAACGCACCATATACCACTGTTTGCCGCTCTGGCTCTTGCCTTCAAAGATATAAGCCGTCAGTCCTTTCGCGCGCAACTCACCGACACGGACCTTGGCACGCTCTTTATTCGTAAAGGCACCTAATTGCACGCAATGCGTCGGCTGCAGCCTGCTTAGCGGGAGAGTGATCAAGCTATCCGGCAGCACATCCAAGCTGTTTGTCTTATAATTATATACGTTTACCGATGGTCCCGTCACCTCCGGCTCACGGGGTAAAGCTTTCGGTACCGTATCCTTACGCACAGTGTCCTGTACAGCAGGCGGCGGCAGCTGAGCACTCTGAGGAACTTGCTGTGAGATGCCCCATTGATACCCGAGCAGTACTCCGGCAGTAAAAAGCAGCACACCGATGACGACTCCCCAAATGGAAATAATCACCAGATTTCGTTTATGAAACAAATACGAGTTGCTGCTCTTTTGCACAATTATCTTCCAAAAATATGTACCTCCGGCACTTCTTTGTGACCGGGATCATGGGCTGTGTCGTCGACAACAAGCCGAAAATTACACAAAGTTCGGTAAATTACACGTACAATTTTTCATAAATTGGAGCCATCGGTATTCCTATACTTTTTGAAGTCCTACCCTGAAGGTCTCCCGTATCTCTTCGACGATGTCAAAGTCCGCGCTGTTGACAAAAAAACGCTCTATTCTCACTCCCTGTAACCATTCGAAAAATATAAACAGTTCGTCAAACACCACCGTTGCCTGATTCATCGCTTCCCGCAGCTCAATCTCCCCCTCTCGTGCCTGCCAACAGGTATCGGAGAGCTTAAGGAGCTCGGAGAAATCATTCTGCGCCCGTATCATAATCGGGCTCAGCTCCTCCGGGGCGAGGTGATTGGTTGCTTTGTATTCTAAACGAACGTCAGTAATCGCCTGCATTACATGACTGATACGTGCCCGAAACAATCCGACTAATTTGTGTAAATCTTCTGCCGTAAAGACAGAATCATCCAAAATATTTGTAGTCATTGTTGAACATTAAAAATATGGGAAAATTATCACTACTCTTCTGCATGGATTCTCATTACTTTCTACCTAAAATTCCATGCCATTTTCATCCGGCAGCTGCTTCATCGCCTGTACCGTCGCCTCCACGGGTGTGCAGCGAACACCCGTCACACTGCTGTTCATCAGAATAATGCTGCGACTCTATCTGAAGGGTAGAGTGATGGAGCGAGAATTTCTCCGCCAGCATCGTTTTCATCGAGTGCAGGATACGATCGTGATGTTCCTCCGACGGCACAACAATATGCGCACTCATCGTATTCTCACCCGGACTAATCTCCCAAACATGCACATCATGAACGCTCACTACTCCTTCCAAAGCAAGAAGCTCACGTTCTATCTCGACTTTGGGTATCTCCTTCGGCGCCGTATCCATGAGCACCGTTCCGGATGTCCGGATGAGCCGAATGGCACTCCGGATAATCATCGAAGCGATTAAAAAAGAAAGGATAGAGTCGATCCAATAATAATGCGTCAGATTAATTAATACTCCACCAATAATCACGGCGACGGAGGACAGAAGATCCGTCAAAACATGCAGATATGCACTACGTGTACTCAGATGATGTGATTTGTGCAGCACCATCGCACTGATACCATTGGCGATGAGACCCACCGTCGCAATAAAAATCATCTGCAACGAAAGTACTTCTTCGGGATGAATGAACCGCTCAACCGCCTCGACCATGATATAGCCGCACATACCAAGCAGCACCACGCCATTGACAAGAGCAGCAAGCACTTCGATCCGCCGGAATCCAAACGTGTATTTACGCCATTTCTCCGTATCAGCATGAGAACGCGCGTAGAACCTCAGCGCCATAAACGCTATAAACAGCGCGCCGGCATCAGCAAACATGTGCCCGGCATCCGACAGCAGCGACAACGAATGCGAGAAAAATCCCCCAATCATCTGCGCCACAAATATACTCGCCGTACATGCCATCGCAATCTTCAGCGACCGCGAATCACTGGCAATTTCAGCATGATAATGTTCGTGAGAATGAGAATGAGAATGGTGCGAATGAGAACTATGAGAATGGGAATGATCGTGCAGATGGCTCATTGTCAAGGAACGCGAGATGGAATGATTGGAAATTATACCGACTGTTTTTCTGAAAGGGACTGAAAGGACACTAAGGACTATATGGACACTAAGGACTGAAAGGGCACTAAGGACTATAAGGACACTAAGGACTGAAAGGACACTAAGGA
>JBPOHH010000717.1:0-9769 GCA_052035765.1 Bacteroidota bacterium | reverse complement strand
TCCAAGCTCGAAGCCGTCCGTCGTCCATTCTACCGGATGAGTTACACCGAAGCAGTCGAATGGCTCAACAAAAACAATGTTAAGCTCAACAAGAAGCAACCCGACGGATCGGAAATTCAAATCGACTTTCCATGGGGCGAGGACTTCGGCGCGCCGCAGGAAGAAGCAATCATGCAGCAATTCGACAAGCCGTGTATTATCCACCGCTACCCGTCGGAAGTGAAAGCATTTTATATGAAGCGCGACCCTGAGAACGTGAAATGCGCGCTCGCAATGGACATGCTCGCTCCCGAAGGAGCCGGCGAAATCATCGGCGGTAGTCAGCGCGAAGATGATCATGATGCACTTTTAGAGAGAATTCTCCATGAAAATTTACCACAGGAAGCATTCCAATGGTATCTCGACTTGCGGAAATACGGCAGCGTACCGCACAGCGGATTCGGATTAGGTGTGGAGAGAACGGTAAAATGGATTACCGGCGCTGAGCATATCCGCGAAGTAATTCCATTCCCAAGAATGATTTATAGAATTGTTCCCTAAGACTACAATGCCCCATATTCCAACAGCTGCCAATACCATCGGTATTGGCAGTTTACTTACCTTCCGTCCCGAGACGGCGCAACCGCTGATGTTGCTCGCACAGACTCTCCTTCGGGGTGATTCTTCTCTCTCCCCCGGTGAACGTGAAATGATTGCAGCGTATGTCTCACATTTGAATCGTTGCGTTTTTTGTACGTTAAGTCACTCCGCTGCTGCTGCACATTTACCCGGAAATACTACAGTGCTTATACAACAAGTGCTTGATAATCCTAACGATGCGCCAATAAATGAGAAAATGAAATCTCTTCTGGCAATAGCACGATGCGTGCAGCAGAGTGGCGCGAATGTGCATGACGATGATATTCTCCGCGCCAAAAATGCCGGTGCAGACGATACGGCAATTCATGATACCGTTCTCATCGCAGCAGCATTTTGCATGTACAACCGGTATGTCGATGGTCTGGCAGCGATTTCTCCCACCGACAGTGACCTCTACGACCGAATGGGAAAATATCTTGCTGAAAACGGCTATGGACGCCGCTGACACCAGGCAACACGGCATGATTATTGCCACTCGAATGTCGGAAATTTACTGCTTGCGGGCAGATTTACACTCTTATTTAGACAATTTCAACGTATGACTTTTTCGTTACCCTCTGTAATTACTCGTTCTCTTCCGGTACTCGTTCTGTTTGGTATTCTCTGGGGCTGCTCCCGCACGCCTGAGATGACGGTCGAACAAAAAAAAATCATCCAGGACTCTATCCTTCGTGTGGATTCGCTGCATCGCAGAGATTCCATTCGTGCTGTTAAAATCAAGGCAGCCGAGACACTCTTTCCTACGATCAACTACCGCCTCACCGTGTTGAATGCTAAGCTCCTCGATTCGGTGCGGAGTGTGTTTGGCAAAAAAGAAGAAACAATGGACGGCTACCGCGCCTTCACGACGCTGAATCGCAAGGATATACAGTATTACAGAGTAGGCGACACGGTGATTATACCCGACAGTATTTGCAAAGACTTGCGCGCATATTCCCTCTTTCCTCAGTACTATGTGGCTGCTGAGAATTTCAGTCGATTTGTCTTTGTTTCGAATAAATATCAATGCTATGCCTGTTACGACAGCGGGCGTCTGGTGCGCTTTGCGGCGTGTAATTCGGGTGAAGAACGGAAACCCACTTTTCCCGGACGCTATGCGATGAATTGGAAATCCCGCTTGCGGCATTCCTCACTCGACAGTACATGGGTATTGCCGTTTACCTGTAATATTCACCTTCAGGCCGGGAGTGCGTTTCATCAGTTTGATATGCCCGGCCGCCCTGTCTCTCACTCTTGTATCCGTCAGTTTATGCCGGACGCGGAATGGCTCTTCAAATGGGGACGCGGTGCGAAATTAGACTCCAACAAGCGGTTTATTCCCTTTACCGGCACTCCGGTTGTAATCTTGGATATTTTTGATTTTACACGAAAACGCGGTGGTCCGTGGCGAGAGCTTACATCCAATAAATCTCATGTCATTCCATTACCCGATGACCCGATGAGCGTCGAGGAAGCATTAATTCCAATGTCACAGATTCCGGTAGATTCGAGAGGAAGTTTGGTGAATCCGAAGCGCTATCGAACAGCAGAAGATACCCTCCGGGCACGAGGAATTATCCGTCCGACCGTCACGCTGAGAGAAACGATAAATTATAATAAACTGAGACGGGAAAAAGCACGGGCGAAGGCAAGAGCAGAGAAGCAAAAGCATGAACAAAAAGCGGCAAAACCTGCTGAAGTACCGGAAGCAAAGGATTAATAATCAAGCTACATCAGGTCAATCAGGGTATGACGCACCCGACTGAATGCATGAAATATATCACCACCAAAGCGCAAGTCGATAAACCAAAAAACTCAACGAATATGCAAGCAGGAATGTATAGCCGAAGGCAAAAGCAGGCCATTTCCAGGAACCTGTTTCCCGCTTGAGCACTGCAATCGTGGATATACATTGCAACGCAAAGACATAAAAAGCAAGCACCGAGAGCGCAGCAGGCAGCGAAATAGAACCCGCAAGAATGTCCCGCAGCGGTTCGTCGCCGGCACTGACATCCGCACTGTACAACTGCCCCATCACCGACACAAATACTTCACGTGCAGCAAAGCTTCCAATCACACCAATCGTCAATTTCCAATCAAATCCCAACGGCGCGAACATCGGCTGTATCGCTTTACCGATATGACCGGCGTATGAATTCTCAAGCTGTATCCGCGCTGCTTCCATAGGCGGAGTTCCGGGGGTAATAGATGTCTGTGGAAACTCCGTTAATGCCCATAATACAATAGAAAGTACGAGAATTATCGTTCCTGCCGTCTTCACAAATTCTTTTGATCTGTTCCCTACTGTAATCACCAAATTGCGGAAGGACGGCAAACGATATGGCGGGAATTCGATCAAAAACGGCAGCTTCGAACCACGAAACATTGTTCGCTTGAACACCGCAGCAATCACCAATCCTGTTACCGCGGCGAGCAGATAAAGTCCCGCCAGGAGTATCGCCTGCAGCGACACCACCCCACCAAGCAGCATCGCCGGTACAAAGGCGCTGATAAGCAATGTATAGACCGGCAGCCGTGCCGAACATGTCATGAGCGGCGCTACGAGCATCGTCGCCATGCGGTCTTTTTCCGATGGAATAATCCGCGCGGACATTATCCCGGGAATTGCGCAAGCAAATGAACCAAGCAAAGGGATGAATGACCTGCCCTGTAAACCGAAGACTCCCATCATTCTATCGACCAGGAAGGCAGCACGGGAGAGATAGCCGCAGTCTTCGAGCACAACAATAAAGAAATTCAGCAGCAGAATCTGCGGCAGAAAGACCAGCACCGAGCCAACACCGGCAATCACACCTTTGGTGAGAAAGCTTTGGAATAAACCTTCGGGCACCGTCGAGGTGACGATATCCTGCGCCCATTGAAATATCCCTTCAATTCCATCCATTAACGGATTCGCCCACGTGAAAATGGACTGAAAAAAGAGCGCCATTACTACCAAAAACACCATCGGCCCAAACACAGGATGCAGGAATATTTTGTCTAAACGTTCAGTGCGTTTATCATGAAAGCGGATATTGAGCACGGCTTGGGTGAGCTCGCGGGCTTTTTCGTAACGCTCTGATGTTTCGAGAGGTTGACTACTCCATACGCGTGGCAGGGCAAATTCTTTCAGACGTGACAATTGATCTTTAATCTCCTCAACGCCGATACCTTTTGACCCAACGACCGTGAGGACGGGAATGCCGAGTTGCTGTTCGAGCGTGATATCATCAAGTGTGCCGCCCTGCGCTTTGATTGAATCGATCATCGTCACGACAGCGATGGCGGGAATTTGTAATTCAGCAAAATGAGAGAAGAGAAAGAGGGCTTTTTCAACATTGGTGCCGTCGATGACAAAGACTACTCCATCCGGCTTGGGTAGAGATTCTTCGATGCCTTTGAGCGCTGCGAGGGTGAGCTCTTCGTCACGGGATTTGGGATGTAAACTGTAGGTACCGGGCAAGTCAATGAGGAGTAGCTCTGACTTCCCGGCTTTCAGTGTGCCGATAGCCGGTTCGACGGTGACACCGGGGAAATTGCCGACTTTCTGATGAAGTCCTGTCAGGAGATTAAAAAGTGTGGATTTACCGCAATTTGGAGTGCCGACAAATGCTATCGTAGGCTTGGTCATAATTCGTATTCCGGCTTAGATGGTAGAATTACCCGACTTGCCGAACGTAAATAGCGGTGCTTTCATTCGGTCGAACAGCAAGGCGTGAACTGTGACCATAAGTGATTTCGAGAGGTCCTTTGAACGGCGCTCTGCGGATGACTTTTATACTTGTACCTGCCGTCAGACCGAGCTCCTGTAAGCGTTCGGTAAATTCATTTGCCAAGCCAAAACCTATGATAACTGCTAATGCGCCAACGGGAAGATCTGCGATATTAATCATTGTTATGCGAATTGATAAAGAGGTCTGAATGGTAAATTTCACTCTTATTTATATCAAATCTACATAAAAAGAGAGAAATGACAAAGGAATTTCCGTTAAAAACGTAGTTCCTTCATCATTTCTCTCATTTTGCGGGCGCATTCGCTATGGTTTACTTGACTATTCCTATATAGATATATGCGACTCCAAGCGTGAGGGTATAAAATCGCTGTTCGGAAAAGACACCCGTCTGCTTCATTATTTCTACAAATTTCTCCCGACTCGGAAACACAGCCGATGTATCCAACAGATAATGAAATGCATGGTCATTACGTGTGACAAGCAGTGCCAGGAGCGGCATGATGGTCTTGCGGTACATCTTATACATCACGTTGAGTATCCCCCGCGGCTGACCGAGCTCGACGATGACCACTTTCCCGCCCGGGCGCACGACGCGTGCCATTTCTTCAAGGCATTTCGTCGGTGAATCGACATTCCGGATGCCGAATGAAATACTTGCAATGTCAAAATCATTATCGCGGTATTGAAGATTCATAGCATCGGCGATTTCAAACTTCACATCGAGCCCTTTGTGCGCAGCTTTAGCAGGCGCGAGCTCGAGCATTTCTGCGCAGAAATCCGTGCCCACAACTCTCCCGCCGGCTCCCACCTTTTGCTTAAATTCAATCGCTAAATCGCCTGTGCCGGTCGCACAGTCGAGAACGCTCATTCCTGCTTTTGCTCCTGATAGTCGAACAGCTTTCTGTCGCCAAAATCTATGTATTCCAAGCGATAGAGCATTATTAGTGGCATCATACCGCGGCGCAAGCTTGGCAAACATACTCCTGATTTGTTCGCTCATTGTATATCTTTCTTTGTGATTGTTCTGTAAATACTTCGTAAATTTCCATTCCTACCGGCAAATTTCCGGTCTTTTTTTGGCAAAAATACAATAGTTTTGGGTGAATGTAGCGTTGAAATGGGAAAACTACCGTGCTCTTGACACCTCAAGTGCACACACTCTTTCAAAAAAAATACTATGATTGAATTACGAAATCTCCATAAATCCTTCGGCGAAAAAAGCGTGCTGAGAGGAATCGACCTCAAAATCCCGAACGGCGAAACAATGTGTATCATCGGTAAGTCCGGCTGCGGTAAAAGCGTTCTGCTCAAGCATATAGTACGACTGCTTGAACCCGATACCGGCAGCGTGTGGGTCGATGGGATTAATATCGCGACCCTCGGACATGATGATTTATTCGAGAAACGCCGGAGCATAGGGTTTGTGTTTCAAGGCGCTGCCCTCTTTGACTCGATGACCGTCTATGAAAATGTGATTATCGGACTCTACGAACACGGCGAAAAAGATTTGAAAGTCCTCGATGGTGAAGCCCGGCGTGTGCTCTCTGCCGTGGGACTTTTGCCGGATATCACCGAAAACGGTACGCCGAACTTCGAAAAAGAATACAAAAACCTAAGCGCCAAAAAACCCTCCGATCTCTCGGGCGGTATGCGCAAACGTGTCGGCGTGGCACGCGCGCTCGTCGGGAGCCCGGCGTATGTGTTTTATGATGAACCCACCACGGGACTCGACCCGGTGACAAGTGAACAGATCGATAATCTCATCGCAGATCTTGCAAGTAAGCTCAATGTGACCTCTCTCGTGATTACGCATGATATGTTTTCGGTATTCAAAATCGCCGACCGCGTCGCAATGCTCGAAGCAGGAACTGTACGATTTGAAGGGACAGCCGAGGAACTTCAGGCAACGAAAGATCCGTCGGTGGTTGAATTTTTAGAACGGTATGTTTGATAAGAGTTGTGTGATGTATTTATAATTATTAATTGAACGAAGGACACGTTAGACCTATGAAACCTGTTGCAACTTATACTGTTTCCGCGATTTTACCGGATGCTATTTCGACACTTAAAGAGTTGGCGTATAATTACTGGTGGTGTTGGAACATCGACGCTCAAGAGCTCTTTGAACGTATTGATTTTGAATTATGGGAAGAAGTCAATCACAATCCCGTTGCCTTGCTCAATCGCGTCCCACTCTCACAGCTTGAAGCACTCGCAGCATCTCCCGATTTTGTGAGTTTTCTGGCGCTGATTTATGATAAATTCCGAGCGTATATGGAGTCGAAGACGTGGTTTTCAAGTGCTGCCCCGCAGTCCGGTAACTACATAGCATACTTCAGCTTAGAATACGGCATCAATGAGAGTTTCCCGAATTATTCGGGTGGCTTGGGCGTGCTTGCCGGCGATCATTTGAAGTCTGCAAGTGACCTTGGCGTGCCGCTCATCGGCGTTGGACTGCTCTATCAAATGGGATATTTCCGCCAAAGTCTCTCCCAAAACGGCTGGCAAACGGAAAGTTATTTTGAAAATGACTTCTATTCAATGCCCATGACGCTTATGAAAGATCAAGACGGAAAACCCATGACCATTGACCTCGAATATCCCGCCGGACGACTCTATGCACAGATCTGGAAAGTACAGGTTGGACGAACTATACTCTATCTGTTGGACACCAATGTTCACCAAAACAGTGCCAATGTCGAGTATCGTGACATCACCGACCAGCTCTATGGCGGTAACTCCGAAACCCGTATTCAGCAGGAAATTTTACTCGGCATCGGTGGCATTCGCGCGCTGAGAGCATTAGGCATCAATCCAACTATTATTCATATAAATGAAGGACATGCAGCGTTTGCGACTTTAGAGAGAACACGATTTTTGATGCAGGATTTTCAAATGGATTTCTCGACAGCAATTGAGCTCACACACGCCGGAATGATATTCACCACCCACACGCCTGTTCCCGCCGGCAATGAAGTCTTCAGCGCCGGTCTCATCGACAAATACTTCACCGGTTACTGGAAATCCCTCGGCATCTCCCGCGAAGAATTCCTCGCTCTCGGCAATGTCGAGCGCCGCGCCTCCGAATCCTTCTCCATGACCGTACTCGCTCTCCGCCTTTCGTCGTATCGCAATGGCGTGAGCCAATTACACGGCGATGTAGCCCGCCGAATGTGGCAGGAATTATGGAAAAGTTTCCCGCAGCACGAAGTACCTATCGGAGCAATTACCAATGGAGTACATACACTTACATGGGTTGCAGGTGGACTGGGCGAACTCTATGACCGTTATCTCACTCCACGCTGGCGCACCGAAACCGATGATCAGTCCATCTGGAAACGCGTCGATGCGATTCCTTCAGAAGAATTATGGAGAATTCATCAGCGCTATCGTGAACGCCTCGTGCTCTTTGCCCGGAAGTATTTACAGAAAAAGCTCGAAACACGTGTGTCTCCACAGCAGCTCTCTCTCGTTGGTGAATACCTCAATCCCGACGCACTGACCATCGGATTCGCCCGCAGATTTGCGACATACAAGCGCGCGACTCTCCTATTCAGTGATATGGAACGTCTCAAAAAAATCCTGACCAATCCTGAACGCCCCGTGCAGATTATCCTCGCCGGCAAAGCACATCCGCATGATAATGCCGGCAAAGAAATGATTCAGACGATTATTCATAATGTGCGGCAATATGGACTCGAACGCCATGTCGTCTTCCTCGAAGATTACAGCATGGCAGTAGCCCGGGCAATGGTCAAAGGCAGCGATATCTGGCTCAATACTCCCCGCCGACCACACGAAGCAAGCGGTACAAGCGGCATGAAAGCCGGTCTCAACGGATGCCTCCACGTCAGCGTACTCGACGGCTGGTGGGATGAAGGATATAATAATGAAAATGGTTTTACTATCGGTCAGGGCGAAGACTATCCGAATCCCGCCGATCAGGATACGATGGAAGCGGGAACATTATATGAATTACTCGAACAAGTAATTATTCCAACATTTTACGACCGTCCGAAAAATCATACTCCGCACGATTGGGTAGCACGCATGAAAGCATCGATTCAAAGTGTCGCCGGTCATTTTTCGACGACACGAATGGTGCGGGATTATTCCAAACAATTCTACCTTCCGGCGATGGAACGTTTTCGCGCGCTCGCTCACAATCACGGTGAACAAGCCCGTGCGCTCCGCGACTGGAAACGCCGCGTTCTCGCCGAATGGACTAATGTCAAAGTCCAGAACGTCCATCTCGAAGGCACCGGTGAGGCACACATCGGAAAACACATCGAAGTCTATGCTACCATTCAGCTTGGCTCTCTGTCGCCGAATGACATTGTCGTCGAAGCGTATTATGGTGCGCTTGACTCTCATGAAAATATATCAGCTCCCCTTACCGTGACGCTCCAGAAAAAAAGTGAGGCGCATGGACTCTACTACTATCAAGGCGGCTACGAATGCGTAACCGGCGGCGTGCAGGGCTGCACCGTCCGCGTTCTTCCGGCAAATCCAATGATCGCCGATAAAGCTGATCTCGGGATTTGCGCTTGGGGTGGGAATGCGTAGTTTTTTTTTAGTCGTACGTTGGTAAGTTGTAAGTCGTACGTTGGTAAGTCGGTAAGTCGTAAGTCGGTAAGTCGGTAAGTCGTAAGTTGGTAAGTTGGTAAGTCGTATGTTGGTAAGTTGGTAAGTCGTATGTTGGTAAGTCGTATGTTGGTAAGTTGTATGTTGGTAAGTTGGTATGTCGTATTGAGCTTGTCTGATTTGTCAATCGTATTCAATAAATTACAAAGCCCTTGAGTTCATTTCTCAAGGGCTTTGTTTTTGTCTGTGTTGTGCTTAGCTATGGTTGATGTTAACGCAAAACCGTAAAGGTTGTATTTCGGCTGAACTCAATGCCCTGCTGTTGGTTTGTTTTTTATCTTGTAGTGAACTTTGTGGTCACTTTGTGTCCTTTGTGGTAAAAATGACATTGCCGGGGAATAGCACGCTGATTTTGTATGATTTCTTATGATTCTCGCTGATAAATTATCAGAATTCAGCGTGTGACTTTTTTTACCACAAAGTTCTCAAAGATACTCCACAAAGTTCACTATAGATACACCTATCTTGTTGCGTGCTTTGTGCTTACTTCGTGCCTTCGTGTTAAAATCCGAAATTGCTGGGGAATGGCACCCAGATTTTTTATGATATTCGCAGATAAAATCATCTTCAATCATAAACAATCATATAAATCAGCGTGCCATCGGAACATGCACGTGAATTTTGTCGATAATCACAATGCCATCAGCGGTATCAGCGTGCCATTCCCAAGTATCAGTTCCCTCAATCATTGGCTGTGTGGCGATTTCTTCGTAATATTGCGCTTGATGTATTCATTCAACTACTACTATCATAATGACATATCATAATACTAT
>JBPOHH010000241.1:0-2070 GCA_052035765.1 Bacteroidota bacterium | reverse complement strand
CCGCCACCGCCATTGGCCGGCGCACCTTTCCCATTGATATTGGGGAAGTTGCCATAGCCCGCGATGCCTTCGCCTTTAGCGCCGCCACTGCCCGAAAGAGAGTTGAGATTGTAATAGTCTGTCGTATGGTTGGGAGGAACGGTTGTTGCGTTGACGGCAATGCCTCCACGAAAACCTAACCCGTTCGCAGATATGGGTGCTTTGAGCGTAAGGAGAGAAGAAACATGGAGGGTAATTACTCCTCCGGTACTACCATTCCAACGGAGTCCTGTAAGTAGATTACTGACTGAGGCATTTTGGTATTCCGGCACGCGGATGAGCTGTACTTTACCGGCGATGGTATAAGAGCGTATAAGACTATTCTGTAAGTAAATCGTATTAGTTTTGATGAGAGCTATTCGCCCGAATTCATAATTTCCGGCTCCATTATAGTTGATAATTTGACCATAAGCGGAGGAATTTGAGCCGTCGATTTCAGCTCCCTGCATTTGAATAATGAGAACTTTATCTCCTTGAGCGAATCCATTGCTACTTGCCACTTCGATAATCGGCGAACACCCTCCGGAAATAGAAAGTACAGGTGTATAGGTGTTGATAATTCCCGAAATAGAGCTGTCAGCAGCACTATTCGTAGTCTCCTGCGCGCAAAGAGAGCTCTGAATGAACACCGATAAAAATGCAACGAACGCATACGTATATACAAAACGTATGCTCAGAAGTTGAAAAAAACACTTCATACTATAACCTGTGAAAAAGGATAGAATTACATAACTTCCTGAAGGTTTTGATAAATGTGACTTGTTCTTACCCCACTTCCCTCACTCCGCCCACTCGCTCACAAGCTTCGAATACCGCTCCGACAGCTCAAGCGCGCCGCCATTGGTGTCACTCTCGGTGATCACTATAAATGCTGCTTTTTCTCTGTCCGGCAAGAGTAATATCGACTTGCCGCCCTGAAATATCTTCACTCCGTCAATCAGCATCCGCTCGTTGCCCTCCGAATGCTCCATCGCACGACGCATCACCGTGCCCTTATTCTCCCAGGCACAGTCCACACTCGTCTGATGCTGATACCTGCGGGGGAGCAGACCGTCGAGTTCGGAGATTTTAATTCCGGTAAGAGCGAGCATTTCCATGGTCTTTGCTACGCTGAACATCCCATCCGACGCAAACAGGAAATCCGTAAAAATAAAACCGCCGCGCGTGCCGCCGACAAAGGCAATATCCCTATTCTGCGTCGCATCCATCATCGCCGAGTGTGTGTTTTTGATGCGAATAATCTGCACATTGTAGTCCTTGGCGATCATATCAATCTCACTGCTCGCCATCACCGGTATTGCTATCGAATACGGCTCGCGGTCGCGATTTGATTCTAAGAATAATTTTGTCATAATTGTCAGTAAACGCTGCCGTGAGAACCAATTACCACGTTCATCGACAATGGCTATTTTCTCAGCTCCGGCATCTATCTTGAACCCAAGTTCATACCCCAATGACCGCATAACCGTCGCCGATTCTGCTGCTTCCTCGTCCGTGCTCGTATCCGAATATGGCCTCGACACATCCATATAATTATTCATCGACACAACGGTCGCCTGAAATTTACCAAGGATTTGCGGGAATATCGTCGATGCTAAGCCAAATGAATAATCGACAAGAATTTTGAAATGCTTATTGGCAATTGCCTCACTTTCTAATGCCTCTAAAAAGCGATTCCGATACGCTTCATTCGTACGCTCAGGGAAATTAATATCTCCCACCTTGTCAAAAGGTACGCGCTTGATATCCTCTCCAAAGAAAAAGCGTTCGATGTTTTTGGCTTTTGATGACGGTAAGTCCCTTCCATCACTATTAAATACAATGATATCCGTTCGATCGTGCTGACGAATTGAACGTCGCACATGCAGCCCGGCAACCGCTTTGCCGTTCCGTAATTCCTGCCTCGTCTGCGGTATCGACGTCACCTGCAGGTCATTCACCGTTACTCCTGCCGACATGAGTCCGCTCATGAGCGCGCGGTGCGTCATCCGGCTCGCGGCATCGGCATCACGGCTTGCGACAATCGTCGTG
>JBPOHH010000821.1:0-1519 GCA_052035765.1 Bacteroidota bacterium | reverse complement strand
AACTATCTACTTATAATTCTATGGGTTACTTTACAACAATCAGCACCGCCAAGGCAAAGCCCGGCAAAGAGAAAGAATTAGAAGAACTTTTTCTCAAAGTCGATGCGCGTGCAGCACAGCTTCCCGGACTGCTCAATGCACAGACGTTTCGGCAGCAGGACAGTCCGAATACCTATTGGTTCGTATCAACATGGGAAAGTGAAGAAGCAAATATGCTCGCAATTCTTGAGAATGAAGATCTGCGTACTCTCGTCAAGCAGACGATACCGCTTTTTGACACGCGTCTGGAGGTGGGAATAAAGATGGATGTGCTGAGTTCACATGGAGTTGCATTCTAACGTCATTGCACACTTTTCATACACAAAAGCCCGCGGCAAGAGAGCCGCGGGCTTTTGATTTTTTAATTTCTTCAGGTCGGGTTGGACGGCAATGGGTGGCCGCAGCTGAGGTGTGGAAGATGAGCTGTGGGGAACCCAATTTATCCTACGAACAGCAATCGCCCGAACAGCATGATTTTTCGGCAGTTGGCTTCTCGCCATAGACGGTGACGCTGGTAATTTGGTTGCCTGATTGCTTGAAAGCTTCAATCTCATCCGCGGAGAGATAATTACTAAGAATATCATCGGGAATGGTGATGGCGCGGTCTTTCGGAACGGAGACATTGGCAAAACCTGCCGCGCGAATACCGTCGAGATAGTCCTCAAGCTGAATCGCGCCTGCTACGCAACCGGCGTACATTTCGGCGGCGGTGCGGAGTCCGTCGGGGAGCTCGCCTTTGAGCACGATGTCGGATACGCTGAAGTGTCCGCCGGGCTTGAGTACGCGGAACATCTCGGCAAATGCTTGATTTTTATTGGGTACGAGATTGAGCACGCAGTTGCTGACGATCACATCTACCATGTTACTTCCGATGGGGAGGTGTTCGATCTCGCCCAATCGGAATTCGACATTATTAAAGCCGAGGGTGTCGTTGTTTTTGCGGGCTTTGTCGATCATCGATGCGGTCATATCCACGCCGATGACTTTGCCGGAGGTGCCGACGAGCGCGCGGGCTACGAAGGCGTCGTTGCCGGCGCCGGAGCCGAGGTCGAGCACGACATCGCCTTTTTTGATTTGTGCAAATTCTGTGGGAATTCCGCAGCCGAGACCGAGATCGGCGTCGGGCACATAGCCGTCGGTAGCGGAGTAGTCTTCGCTCATGATGGTATAATCGACCGTGGAGCAACCTCCTGCACCGCAACATGATGCAGCGTTTTCTTCTCTCGATTGTTCAGCGATTTGTCCGTATTTTTCACGAACGAGCGTTTTGATTTCTTCTGCCGTATTCATAGAAATATCCTTTCAATAAATTAATAATGTGGAGATGTATTCTCCGGTAAATGTGTGTTTTGTTGTATCCTAACAGCATTTCTGCCGTGAGGTCTCGACTCCGGTAAAGAAGCCGTTGAGATGTGCTTGTAATTCGCCTAACACTGTGTAATTAATGCAGTAGCACGAGCGTGGACCGTCGATTTCGCCG
>JBPOHH010000423.1:0-4433 GCA_052035765.1 Bacteroidota bacterium | reverse complement strand
GCATGATGTTCATCGGCTTGCGGCAAGCCGCAGACGGCGAGATATGCGTCGCCGATGGTCTTGATTTTTTCGATATTGTGCTTGCTGCAAATTTCATCAAACCCTTTAAAACATGCATGTAATTCATCGACTAATTCTTGCGGGGAAAGCTGCTCGCTGACGGTAGTAAAGGAAATAAAATCGGTGAAAAGTACCGTTACATCAGAGAAGTGTTTGGCTTCTGCCGTACCTTTGGATTTGAGTTCTTCGGCCACATTTGCCGGGAGGATGTTGAGCAGGAGTTCATCGCTGCGTTTTTTCTCTCGTTCGACATTCGTTTTTTCATTTTTCACCCGATTGCGTTGCCGGTAAACGATGCCGGAGAAGAGTAATAAAATCATAAACCCTGCGATTAAACCGTTGCGCATGGTTTTTTGCTCGGCAAGCTCCATACGCGACGCCGCATCTTTCCTTTCTTGTTCTTTTGCCAGATTCGCTTCCATTGTTTTGAGTTCATTTTGGAACTGAACCCGCTTGAAATTCAGGTCATTTTTTTCACGGTTCAAGCTGTCCTGATAGCTCATTGCCCGGCGCAGGTTGAGGTATGCTTCTTTCGTATTGCCGAGCGACGAATCGCAGGTGGCGAGACTGTTGTAGCATTCCCAGAGGTACTGCTTGCTTCCACCGGCCGTGAAGATGGTCAATGCCTGCAGGAGATGGTGCTTTTGTACGGCATACTTTTTCTTGAATTGATAGATGGTGGCCAGTGTCATATGTTCGTGTGCAGTGCTCGATTCATTACGTAGCTCTATATATTTCTGAAGTGCTTTGCGAGCATAGACTTCTGCGCTATCGTAATACACCGGTTTTTCCGCGCCCATTCCCAGATATACCCGGGCGACATCTTCGTACGAGTCGGCAATTCCCTTGATATCACCGATTTCTATTGCTAATTCTAATCCCTTCAGTTGCAATCTCAACGCTGTGGGATAATTTTTCAACGAAAGATTGACAAATCCCTGTCGCTCGCATATCGTTGAAATAGCCCACTTGTTCGTATTGACTTCAGCCAAAAGCATAGCGTTGTTAAAATAGGCGAGAGCGCTATCATACTGTTGTTTGGAATAATAAATATCTCCCGCAATCAGCAATACACTAAACAATCGAACCGAATCGCGTAATTCAGTGTAGATGGCTATTGAGTGCTGCACATACTCGAGTGCTTTATCATAATCTTCCACGCTCTGATACATTCTGCAGATAGCATTATAGATATCGGTCTTTTTGAGTTTGTTATCCGATACCACACTGTCAAGATGTTGAGCGAGTGCCCGGGTAATTTCATCCTTGCGCAATTTCAAAGCAAGTTCATAATATTGCAGCGCCTCTGCATAGCGCCCCTGCGTCTTGCTCAGATCGCCGAATCCCTGATATGATGCAGCATGTTGGTTGATATTATTGCTCAATCGAGCGATGCGCAGTCCCTGACTAAGCTGCTGCTTTGCTTCCTCATACTTTCCGGCAGATATCAGGGTAATTCCTAAAAAATTATATGCCTTGGAGATGAGCACGCTGTCACCTGTCCTGAGATAGAGGTCCAATGCTTTTCGGCAATACTCAACCCTCGCGGCAAGATTTCCCCGCTGCCTGTAGAGTACAGAATGCTTATAATAGGTCTCGGCGAGTTGAATGGTGGCACGTGTACGTACACGCGGCGTCAGGGCACTGCTCATGAGCGCTTCCGACAAGGATTCTGCTTGTCGGATATATGTTTCACGGTCATTGAAATTGCCCGTTATATCAGCCATCAATAGCAGAAGCGCCACTTTCGACGTATCCTCTTTTTGATTGCGAAGGAGCAGCCGGAGTGAATCGAGCGTGGCAGCATGAGCTGCAAGCGCAGAAAACAGCAAACACACTAGTACGACTATAAACCGGTATCCAATTTTCATATATTTTCCACAAAATACTGTGTGAGTTTCCCTGTATTTTCTCATCAATTTCACCGAGAAATGCACACGTACATTTATCGTTTTCAGCGCGTGATTGGTCTTTTTTTAATTCACTGTTTCAGCTCATTTATGTTTGTCGTATGAATACTGTATCTTCATACTGCTAATATGCTTACGAAAGAAAGCTTCATTCTCGGACGGTGATCCTTTCGAAGGAAATTCTACGGTCAGAAAAATCTCAACGAGACCCGGCTTATTCTCATATACCTGCTTTAATCCGACCGATACATCACTGAAAAGAGTACGGGGTACCAGTAATTCTCCTTCGAACAGACTCGTCGTATATGGCTTGTACAATAGGTGGTAATAGACTTCTCCATAGACCTTCAGCTGTGGTTTGTCGGTGACGGAGGGCGGTACTACCGACTCGAACTTTACGTTGAGGTGTTCTTTAGTACAAATATTTTCCTGCGAATAATAAATATAATACATCGCAATACCATTACCGGTATTCGAATAATAGGCCACATTGCCGGGCTGGCGGATCGACCCCTGAAGAATCGTAAGAGTGCTATCGGTGACTACAGTGTACGACACTGTTTCACGTCCTGCATCACATGCACCGTTTGAAGACGAAGTCCCTGTGTTAAAACAGGATTGAAGCGCAACGACCATAATTATCACTATGGTCAAATATAATTTGGAATACATAGGGTACCAACCATAAATTGAACAACATGTAGTTACTTTCTTTAGCATCAGCATGACTTTCTTGTGAATATAGAGACACTCGGATACTCGCAGCGCTATCGCGTACCATACACATCCGGCGCTTATCAATACTATTCTCACGGTACTAGCAATGTACACGGATACACCGGAATATTCCGCACTATCCAAAAAACAATCACGAGCGCTGCAAGGAGTTGCACAATAATTGGTTTGAGAATAATCGCGGGAAGTTGGTGAGAAAGGATATTCTGCGAAAGGTAGCGAACAATACTATACACCACATACGGCACCGTGACAATCATGAGCACATTCGCCCGAAGCGCGCCGGCAATATCGCCATGCAGGAGGCGGTGGAGTCCGCGCGTGGTGCCACAACCCGGACAATAATAGCCGGTCGCCCAATTAAACGGACACCTGGGCAGAAAATGCATTGTGGCGGAATTATACCAGAAAATAAAAACGGCAAAAAACACCGCTCCGACGAGGAGTAACCATGCTTTCTGCCGTTCGGATAAGTGACTGAGAATTTTCATAGAGTTACTTATAGACTCCATGGTAAAAGTCCCATATAGACGAGAAGTGCAGCACCGACAAGCGAACTCCCCACGCCGGCCCAGAAGCTGATCCAGCACCACAGTCGTGCTTTCGCAGACGCTTCTTCGGCGCCGCGCCAGTCGCCGATTGCGAGCTTGGAATTGACCTGCGAAGAGTAAATAATCGCCGCGACTCCCGTGGGCATACAGCAAAATAACGTCACGAGTATTGCCTGCACTAAATAATTCGGCACTGTAGGTTCGGCAGTATCCATAAGTATCTTTCAGGAAATGAATAATGTTGAGCGATTGCAAGCGCGAATTACCGATTTTTTCTGATGTGACAAAGAAAAAAATGTAATCATTGGGAAATAGAATGCTTCACCCGGCGCGATTGGTGGTGAAGTTCATCTCCGCCCGCGAAAAAACCCGTAACTTTGCGGTATAATTTTTGAGAATTCTGCAATTAATCCTCTTCTCTATGCGCATTTTAGTAACCAATGACGACGGCATCGACTCTCCCGGAATTTACGCACTTGTTCACGCACTCAAGCCCCTCGGCGAGGTAATTGTCGTAGCCCCGGACCGCCAGCAAAGCGCTGTCGGGCATGCACTTACCGTAAGCAGCCCCCTCCGCTGCACACCCTTTCACCGCAATGGTGAGATGTTTGGCTATGCGATCGACGGCACGCCCTCCGACTGTGTAAAATTTGCAATTTCCACGCTCCTTCCCGACAGGCCGGACATCATCGTTTCAGGTATTAATCACGGCGCCAATACTTCAATCAATGTGCTCTATTCCGGCACCGTTTCAGCCGCTACGGAAGGCATGCTCATGGGAATTAGATCGATGGCCGTGTCACTGCTTTCCTTTAGTCATGAAGCAGATATGAGCGTCGCGGCGCACTTTGCCCGTCTCGTCGCCGAGAAGCTGCCGACGCTCGACCTCCCCGATGACACGATATTAAATGTGAATGTACCGACGATCCCGATGGAAGAGATCAAGGGGATTAAAATCACGCGGCAATCAATCTCTGAGTGGCACGACCATTACGAACGCCGCACCGACCCGATGGGACATGACTATTTCTGGATCAAAGGCACCTATATCACGAATGATGACCGCCCCGACGCCGATGACGTCGCCCTCAAAGACGGCTATGTGTCTATCACACCGATACATTATGATTTGACAAATCGCAAGGTGATGCAGGAGTTGGAGGAGGTGCGGTGGTGA
>JBPOHH010000181.1:0-1794 GCA_052035765.1 Bacteroidota bacterium | reverse complement strand
AGAGCTTTGGGTCGAGCATTGCCATTTGGAAAATTTCATTGCGCTTTTTCTCGCCGCCGGAGAAACCTTCATTCAGCGAACGTTGCAGAAACGTCATGTCAATTTCCATGAGCTATGCCTTTTCCTTCATTAATTTCAGGAAGTCCATCGCGTCTAACTGCTCTTCACCACGATGCTTACGCACTTCGTTGAGCGCAGTTTTGAGGAAATTCGCGGTTGACACACCCGGGATTTCTACCGGATATTGGAACGCCAAAAACACACCTTCGTGCGATCTCTCCTCCGGCGACATTTCGAGTAAATCCTTGCCGTCAAAAAGCACTTCACCGCCGGTGATTTCGTAGTCGGCGCGTCCTGCGAGAACGGAGGCGAGCGTCGATTTCCCCGAACCGTTGGGTCCCATGATTGCATGTACCTCACCGGCATTTACCGTGAGATTAATTCCTTTTAAAATTTCTTTTCCTTCGACCGATGCCTGTAGATTATTAATGATGAGCATGATGTTCCTGATGTTGTTTAGAGTTATTTAGAACGCTGATTTTCCCTGACTTTTTCGTTTTAATTTGTCCTGCTATGTAATTTTTAAACACAAAGCACACAAAGGTTTCACAAAGTTCACCATCCGAATCCGGTAGTGTCCTTTGTGGCCACTTTGTGCCTTTGTGTTAAAATCTGTCCTGCTACTGAAATTTTCAACACAAAGTACACGAAGGATTTACAACCTGATCTTTGCGCCTTTGCGTTAAAAAATGTACTACCCGACACTACCTTCAAGCGACACAGCAAGTAGCCGCTGCGCCTCGACCGCGAATTCCATCGGTAATTGATTCATCACTTCTTTGCAATACCCGTTGACGATGAGGGCGATTGCCTCCTCGGTTGGGATGCCGCGTTGGTTGCAATAGAACAAAATATCTTCGCCGATTTTGGAGGTCGTGGCTTCGTGCTCGACCATGGAACTGCTATTACTTACTTCGAGATACGGGAATGTATGCGCCCCGCAGCGGTCGCCGATTAGCAGCGAGTCGCATTGCGAGAAATTCCGTGCATTGCTTGCTGTTTTGTTGATTTTCACGAGTCCGCGGTAGCTGTTGTGCGACTTGCCGGCGGAGATTCCCTTCGATACAATCCGGCTTTTGGTGTTTTTGCCGATGTGCATCATCTTGGTGCCGGTGTCTGCTTGTTGATAATTATTCGTCACGGCGACGGAGTAGAATTCGCCGATGGAATTGTCGCCTTTGAGAATCACCGATGGGTATTTCCATGTAATTGCCGAACCTGTCTCGACTTGCGTCCACGATATTTTTGAATTATTCCCAAGGCAAATACCGCGTTTGGTCACGAAATTATAAATCCCGCCTTTGCCATCTTTATCGCCCGGATACCAGTTTTGAACCGTCGAATATTTCACTTCGGCGTTTGTGTGAGCTACGATTTCGACTACTGCCGCGTGGAGCTGGTGTTCGTCGCGCATAGGAGCCGTGCAGCCCTCCAGATAACTCACATAACTTCCTTCTTCGGCAACAATTAACGTGCGTTCGAATTGTCCGGTATCTTTGGCATTAATCCGGAAATAGGTCGATAATTCCATCGGACAGCGCACGCCTTTGGGGATGAAGCAGAACGAGCCGTCGCTGAAAACGGCGGAGTTGAGCGCGGAGTAGAAATTGTCGCTCACGGGCACGACCGAGCCGATATATTTTTGAATTAATTCGGGGTGTTCTTTGATCGCTTCGCTCATCGAACAGAAGATAATTCCTTTTTCGGCGAGCTTGGCTTTGAAGGTGGTGGCGA
>JBPOHH010000303.1:0-13649 GCA_052035765.1 Bacteroidota bacterium | reverse complement strand
CCCAAGCTACGCTCGAGACGCTCGCGATTATCAGTTACCGGCAGCCGATATCGAAACCCGAAATCGAAGCCATCCGCGGCGTTAATTCCGGTGAAATCGTCAATTCCCTCATTGAAAAAGACCTCGTAACCATCGTCGGACGCGCCGAAGTCATCGGCAAGCCGCTTCTCTATGGTACGACCAAGGAATTCCTGAGAATCTTCGGACTCAACGCGCTGACAGACTTGCCCAAGCTGCGCGAAATCGAAGAACTTCTCCAGCACCGCCAGCAAACAGCCATCGCGCAACTCGAAGCAATTGAAGAAGTTGCTCATGCTCTTCCCGAAGAAACCGAACCCGTGGAAGCGCCCAACACAGTAAGCGAGTAAAAGAACATCACAAGCGTGGCGAATTTCCATCGTAAAAACCGTATTTTTGCAGGAAGGTTGGCTTGAACATGCAGTATTCTAAATCCTCCGTCTCATAAATTTCCCGTCCACAATCAGTGTCCCTTTGTAAATGTATCGAATAATTGAGTTTATCGTCCGATTCAAAGAATATGTGTCGCTCTCGGCGGTCGTCGTGATCTGCTTCTCGCTCATGACCTTCGGCAATGTGGCACAATTAGGCGGCTTCCGCGCTGTGGTTGTCGGCGGTATCGGATGGCTCCAAAGCGCATTTTCATGGATACCGAATCCCGTCGCTCTCAAAAGTGAAAATTCCGCCCTCCGCGAACTCAACCTGCAGCTCACCGACGAACGTGCCAAAATCCGGCAGGCACTCATCGAAAATGATAAACTCCGGAAAATGCTCGAATTCAAAAAGCAAACGACATTTCCCATTGTCACCGCCGATATCGTCGGCAAGACTACTACCGAAGTTCGTAATTTTGCTACACTTAACAAAGGCGAACTCGACGGCATCAAAGAAGGCATGACCGTCATGACCGATGCCGGTATCGTCGGGCTCATTATCGCTTCGAGCAAAAATTACTCCCTTGTGCGCCTGCTCATCAATCGCGATAGTCGCGTCGCCGCCAAGGTCCAACGCAGCCGCATCGACGGTATCCTCGTCTGGGAAGGCGACCAAACCCTGCTCATGAAGAACATTCCGAAGTCGTACGATGTGAAAGTCGGCGACGATGTCATTACCTCCGAATACAGCAATCGCTTCCCGTCCAATATTCCAATTGGCAAAGTGACAGAAGTGCGCGATGAAGCTAATTCATTATTTCGTAAGATATTAGTGCAGCCGTCGGTGAATTTTACCTCGCTCGAACAAGTCTTCGTCGTCAAAATGCTCCCGAATCCCGAACGCGTCGCCCTCGAAAAAGAAATCGAAGAACGCTGGAAATCAAGAAACATTCAACAACGATAAGTTGTAAAAATAGTCATTCCCTTATAATACAGCATATTACAGCAGTCATACATGCCGCCATTCCAAGAAAAATCGTTATTCGAAACCTGGCCCGCCCTCCGCTATGTGATCTACGCCATCATCGCGCTGATACTCTCGGTGCTGCATGTGGTGTTTTTGAGTCTCATCTCCGTCGGCAGCATCACCCCCGATCTCTTACTCGTACTCTGCGTGTGGATTGCCATTACGGAGGGACAATTTATTGGGTTATTCGCGGGCTTCGGATGCGGGCTGCTATTTGACGTAGTATCCGCCGATGTCCTTGGTACGAATGCACTTGCCAAGACACTTGCTGCCTTCGTCGCCGGCTATTTTTTCAAAGAAAAGCTCGCCGATAAGACGATTGGGAGTTATCGGTTTATCGTCGCCGTCTTCTTCTGCTCAATGGTGCACAATCTCTCGTATTTTTTCTTTTATGTGCGCCCGACCGATATCACCTTCGCCGGATTTTTCCTGAAATATGGCATCGCTTCCACATTTTATACCTGCGTCGCAGCCGTATTTCCCATGCTCATTAAAGCGCAGAAATTATCTCGGCATTAACTTTGCTATGCGGAATTTGGGGTCCCGTTCTGCATATTCCGGAGCGTCGCTTGCGGTCACCCTTGCCGTCCAGGCCGTTATTTTTTAACGCAAGAGGCGCAAGGGGCGCAATGGATATCCCGAAATCAATTCGTTGAATAGTATTATTAATCCTGATTTTTCATGTATTTATCAAAAGTTGAAATAGTTGGTTTTAAGTCATTCTCCCAAAAAACACTCCTCAATTTTACCGAGGGGCTCACGGCGATTGTCGGACCCAACGGCTGCGGCAAGACCAATATCGTGGACGCGATCCGCTGGGCGCTCGGCGAACAAAAAACCGCCGTTCTCCGGTCGGATGCCATGGAAAATGTGATTTTTAACGGAACCCGCAGCCGCCGCGCGCTCGGTATGGCCGAGGTATCGCTGACGATTGAGAATAATAAGAAAATCCTGCCGGTCGAATACACCGAAGTCACGATTACGAGGCGTTTGTTCCGCAATGGCGAAAGTCAGTATTTACTCAACAAAACGCAGTGCCGACTCCGCGATATCATTGATTTATTTATGGATACGGGAATGGGCGCTGACGCCTACTCCGTCATCGAGCTCAAAATGGTCGAGTCAATTCTCAGCGACCGCACCGATGAACGCCGCCATTTATTCGAAGAAGCCGCCGGAGTGACGAAGTATAAAGCCCGCCGCCGTGAAGCACAACGCAAGCTCGACTCAACCCAAACCGACCTCTCCCGCGTGCAGGATATTCTCCTCGAAGTGAAAAAAAACGCTGCCTCGCTCGGGCGCCAAGCCGATAAAGCACGACTCTATAATGAGTTGTCCGAACTCGTCCGCGCGCTCGAAATCGATACCATGCGCCATGAATACCTCGCCCTGACCAAGCTCTCGGCCGAACAGGAAGCAGAATTCGAACAATTAAACGAAGTCAAAGCTACCTTGCAGAAAAATGTAGAAGCCGCCGAAGCGACGATCACGACGATTGAAGAAGAACAGGAAGCTCTTAATTATCAAGTGCATACAGCACAAGAACATGAGCTCGCCCTGCAGCGCACTATCGCTCAGCTTACGCAGCAAAATGCCGTAGCCAACGAACGCCGGATATCACTTGAGCAGTCGCAGCAGCGGTTGCAACGTGAGCAGGCGGAGTCGGACCGAGCAGGGATATATCATGGCGAAAACATGGCCAAGCTCTTGGAACGCTTAGAAATAGTAAAGAATCGCCTTCACGCGGCGGAGCAAAATTTTACGGCAATCCGCGAAAAACGCGATACCGACCGGGAGAGTTTTCAGGCACTCCGCGAACAGCTCCGCGCGGTCGAAACGGCGTTTTTGGAAGTCAATAATCGACTCGTGAGCTTGCAGTCCACCCGCGAACGTCATGAAGACCGCCTGACTGCTCTGCGCCGGAGAGTGAATGAAAATACCCTCGAAGCCGAGCGTACGCAGGCGACGATTAAGGAATTAACCGACAAAACGGCCACACAGGAAGCGCGGCGGCCGGAACTCGAAGCAGCGATTCGTACAGCCGAACAGGACTCGCAAGCCGCGCATCAGCGTCAGGCAGCTCTCCGCGCCGAACTCGATGCCTATCAAGCAGATATATCGACCCGAAAGAGTGATGTGGCGCATAAATCAGCGTCGCTTGAATTCCTGAGCGGACTCATGGATACATCCGAATCGTCGGTGTTTTTGATGAAAACTCCCGAGTGGAAAACCGAAGCCGAAAAAGTAGTGCTTGCCGAACTCGTCGGCACAGATGCCGAGTATCGAGTGGCTATCGAAGCTGCGCTCGGCGAAGCAGGACGCTATTTTGTCGTCGAATCTCGCTCCGATGCCGAAGCAGCGTGTTCGGCGCTGAGCCGGAATCAAAAAGGCAAAGCAACCTTCGTCTGCCGTGAACAAGTCCCTGCAATACAAGCACCTACACCATTAAACAACACAGACAATGACATCGTCGGCTGGGCGAGCGAAATCGTTCGCACCGATGATGTACTCCGCAATATCGTACGCGGATTATTCGGCAAAACCCTCGTCGTGAGCACACTTGAAAAAGCATGGGAAGTCGTCAAAAACGGCCTCGCTGACCAAGCCGTGACGCTCGCCGGTGAGACCGTTCGCGGACTCGGTGTCGTGCGCGGTGGAGCACGTTCCAAGACGGAAGGGCTTGCTATCGGCAAGCGCGAACAGATCGCTGTTCTCACGTCACAACGTGATGATTTAAAAGCAATTATCACCGAGTGCGAACAAAAAATGCAAATCGCCAAGCGCGAGCATGATGCGATTAATTTGCGGACCTATTCGGATGCGATTCGCCGGGCGGAAGCGGAGAAAAACGCGTTTGAACAGTCGCTCTCGCAGATTCGCTATCGCCGGGATGCGCTTGAGGCAGCGCAAAAGCAGCAAGCCGAACAATTACTTCAAATTCAAAAGGAAATTCAGGCGCAGGAGTCGCAAAACAGCGGACTCCACGCCGAAATTACTAAAGTAACAGCCGAAAAAGAGACGGCAACTGCCAAGCGGAATGAGCTCACGACGGTAGTGCGTCAGCAGGAATTCCATATCGCTGATCTCGACCAGAAAGTTCGTGCCGCCGAGATTGAACTCGTGCAATTTCGCGGTGAAGAGAAGTCACTTATCTCCGACAAACGCCGCATGGAAGACCAAGCAGCCAATGCTGAGCGGCGGACGAAAGCGCGGCATGAAGAACTCGAACTGATTGTCAAAGGTATCGAAGAAATCGCAGCATTGTCGCTCAAAACAGATAATGAATTATCAAATGTACGTGATGAACGTGCAAAAGCCAAGGCGCAATTTGACCAGTTTTCAGCGCAGGCAGCGGCTCTCAAAGAACGCTATCATGCGCTCGCCGAGGACACCCGTCTCCGCCGCCGTGAATACGAAAAGCATACAACGGTTGTCCATGAACGCCAATTACACCTGAGCCAATCGCGCGCCTCGCTTGAGCATATCAGCAAACGCGCCGAAGAGGAATTGCAGATTACGCCCGAAGAGTTGCTCGCCGAGCTGCCCGAGGGATTTGATGCGACGGCCGCACTCGCCGATCTCAAACAGAAAAAATCGAAATTACTCTCCCTTGGTAATGTTAACTTCCTGGCTCTTGAAGAGTTTGAGAAAGAAAGCGAACGTCTGAATTTCCTCACGGCGCAGGTGCAGGACTTGCTCGAATCGGAGAAGACTCTTGCCGAGACCATTACCGAAATCAACGCGACGGCACAGCTGAAATTCACGCAAACATTCGAGAGTATCCGCGGACATTTCCAGAATCTTTTTGGTATGATGTTTCCCGGCGGCGGCGAGGCGAATTTGCAAATCAGCGATGGTGACCCGCTGGAGTCGTCGATTAATATTATTGCCAAGCCGGCAGGTAAGCGTCCGCAATCCATAGAGTTACTCTCAGCAGGCGAAAAAACCCTCACGGCAATTGCCCTGCTTTTTGCGATTTATCTCGAAAAGCCGAGTCCGTTCTGTATTCTCGACGAAGTCGATGCGCCGCTCGATGACGCCAATATCGAACGTTATCTGCAGCTTATCCGTAAGTTCAGCGAGAATACGCAGTTCCTGATTATTACCCACAACAAAAAAACCATGGAAGCCGCCGATATTCTCTACGGTGTGACGCAGGAAGAAGAAGGAGTGTCGAGGGTGGTGTCGGTGAAGATGAATTAGTTTTTTTTTTAGTTGTAAGTCTGTAAGTCTGTAAGTCTGTAAGTCGTAAGTCGGTAAGTCATAAGTCTGTAGGTCGATAAGTCGTAAGACACTAATTTACGAAGTACTGGAGTCACTTAAGTCCTTCGTGTCCTTCGTGTCCTTCGTGTCCTTCGTGTCCTTCGTGTCTTTCGTGTCTTTCGTGTCCTTCGTGTCTTTCGTGTCCTTTGTGTCCTTTCAGCGCATGCTATTGCACAGCACATACATCCATCTTCTTTTCAATACACTATGGATTTGATACACATTCCCCGGCATGATGAGTGGCGGCGGGAAATTGAACAATATTCCGGCGAACTTGCTGCGTTGTTTGATGAACGTGAGCATTTACAAAATGTGGTGCTTCCGAATATCGAGCGGGAGTATCAATGTGTGCTTGGCGAGCTCGAATATGAGAAGTTCGCCCAGATGGTCGAATTACAGAAGACGAGGCGTACGATAGAGTTGATGCAGTCGTATCTGAATCGGAAGCAGGTGCCGGATATGACGCAGATTGAGCAGGCAATTCAAACGCAGTTCGCCGAGTGGCAGGCGAAAATCGCTGAAATGGCGGCAAGTGTTGAGCGTGCGCGCATCGAGTCTGAGCAGGGAAGGGTGGCTACAAGTGAGGAAACAGCCGAGTGCAGGAGTTTATTTCGGGGAATTGTCAAGCAGCTTCATCCGGATAGTATCGGCGAGCCGACGGAGGGTCAGAAAGCTCTTTGGTTGCAAGCACAGGAGGCATATAAGTACTTTGATATTGAAGAATTACGAGCAATCGCCCTGATTGTGGATACGAAACTCCCCCCGCCTGAAATCACGTCTGAAGAGCATCACGCGCGTAGAGTAGCATCACTCAGGTCGGCAATTGCACATTTGCGGCAGGAAATTACCGATATCCGCAGTCGTCGGCCGTACGTATACCGTTCACTCCTGATAGACGCCGCGAGAGTACAGCAGATGCGCGATACGCTCACGAGTGAAATCGCAGATTGTCATGTGCAGCTGCAGTATTATACTATTATTCTGTCGGAGCTTCGAAAGGACTGGACGCCGTCATGAGTGCGATAATTCAGATTAATCCCGCCGTGCTTGCTTTGCTCAATGGTACCTTTGGTGACAACGGGTTACCAATGCCATTCGTCAAAGAAATCTTCCTGATTGAATGCCATATTGCCGGCACTGCGTATAAAAACGCAGCGGAAATCGAGCCCACGCTCGCACCGGATGACTTGCTGGTCCTTCACCGCGAGCCGAACAATACGTACGATCAGTTTGCGATTGCAATTTCCGATCGATCGGGGAATGTACTTGGATATATCCCGAAGGCACATAATGAAATACTGGCACGCTTGATGGATGTGGGCAAGTTTATTTTTGCCAAAATCGAGTCCAAAACATGGCATAATGCATGGCTGAAAATTATGGTGCGGATTTATATGCGGGATTGAGCGGCAAGGTGTGTATTTTTGCCGTAGGAGAAGGCAAATTCTTCCCCAAACGCTTGGACGGCAAGGGTGACCGCAAGCGATTGTCTGGAAAATGTAGAAGGGGAACTAAATAAAAATAAACTAGTTACGTATCATTATCAATAACAAATTACATTCAGTTATTCATAACTTTTAGGGAAATCTATGAAAAAATACCTTGTTTTGGCATTTGCAATCTTTGCTTTAGGAGCTGTATCGACGATGAAGGCGCAATTGGATGCGGGGCAGGAAGTGGTGACCAATGAGAACATCAAAAAACCATTCCCGGTGGTCTGGAAAGTCATACATAAGGCATTGGAAGAAATAGGATGTAGAGTCGAAGTTGAGAAAAATGCCGAGGGTGACAAGGGGCTCTTTAAGGGGAATATCCGTACCGAATTTTATATTTTCTCCAATGGAGAAGACACCACAGCCGACGTGCTTGAGCGCTATGGTGTGACGCCGACGATCCGTGCCGGCCGGTGGATTTCGGGGCGTATTCAGTATAAGTTTGTCCTCAAAGAGCTTGAGGATGAATCGACTGATATTCGACTTGTGTGCGAACTGAGCGGCTTTGAAAGCTATGTGACGAGCAAGGTCCACTTTTGGAATTCCAACGGTGTGCTCGACAAACAGATGATGGATCGGATCAAAGAACTCGCTGAAAATTGGAAAGATTAGAGAATTATTTCTTCTTTTCGTTGAAAAAACTATCCGATAAACCTTTGTTTATTTGATAGTTAGTATATGTAAGCAAAGCGCTGCCTTTCACAACTTTGGAAGGCGGCGTTTTTGTTTTCGGGGCATCCGAGCCGATATCGCCGGTGAGCGTCTTGGGGAGGGCGAAATTGGGTAATTCAAAGTTAATCTTGACTGTTGCCGGCAGTCCAAAGGTCGCATTTTGTCCGTATGTCAGTTCCAGGAGTACGGTGCCTGCCTTGCGGGTCGAGGAGTTGATTTTCCGAACGAGTGAATTGGCGTCCACCCAGAGCGTCGCGAGAATGACATCGCCGGTATCGGAGGCGGGAATTACTTTGATCATGGTCATCGCTGTTCCGTTCAGAGATTCTTTACCGACATAAATCGCCGTAAAATTCCCCTCCAATAGCGTTGCAATCGGGAGTCCGATACCCTGCTTCGGCAGCATGGCGAAGCCCGGTGACTCAAGCTTCGATTTGTTGGGTTGCTTATAGTACAGCTTGGCTTTGGAGTCCGGGACTTTCAGGAAATCCACATCCACCTTGATCGTGACCTCCGCCGAGAAGTCCTTGACAGATTTGAACTTATCTTTGACTTTATTTGCAATTGCCATAGCATCCGGCGTTTGTGCCATAGATGAATGGAAGGAAGCGATGATGAGGAATGCGAGGAAGATGATGCGTTGTGTCATAAGGGAAGCTTTAAAAAAAGTATGAAAGTCGTAATGTAATTATAAGATAAATAAGAGCAGTTAGCGCGTAACGATAAAATATGTAGTCTGTGACCGCAATGGATTGCTGACCCGCAGGTAATATGTGCCGGAAGCAAGCGATGAGATGGACAATTTTTCGATTGGATTACCATTGTCAATCATGCCTTGGAGTACTACTTTGCCTAATATATCATAGACTTCATATCGGTAAGATTGGTAATCGGATAGCTGTGCATTGATGGTAATGGCATCATTTTGTGTAGAGAGATTGCTAAATATCCACCCATCTGCATGAATATAATCCGTAGAATTGAGTTGATCTCCGGATAATAGGAATAAACTCATGCTGCAATTCCTGTCATCTGGACTTGGGCTCATAGCTAAGGTGTCATATTTACCACTGTGATTATCGGCTACAATTACATCGCCGTCTGAATGAACATCTACGTGTAAATAATCCCAGTAGTCTTGGTCAGAACTGGGGGCATTCTTGCTAAATTCTCTATATGATAAAAGGTTACCCCAATAGTCATACCTCCCGATATAGGACCTTCTCGTGCCTTTAGGATATGGATCACCAAACCAAGTAGCCGACGGACGTAAATAATTAATCCTACCTGCAAGATAATAATCGCCATTAGGCATAGTTTTGATTGAATGCAGACTGTGTGTCGTGTTATGAATCAATGGTGTAAGTGCTAGTGTTTTTCCTGAATTATCCCGTTTGAGCACAAATGAATTGGTTATGTTACATTCGCCTTCAGCTGAAGGAGTAGTTACTTGGAACGAACCGCTTTGTAATGTACCCCTAAAGCGACCTACCACCATCAAATTACCATATCGGTCCACAGCACAATCACCGCCTACCATTAAATCATCACACAATGCTAGTGTATCTGATGTTAGCTGTTTTCCGGTCATACTCCAAGACTGATGGTTCAACACCCATGATTGATACTTACAGCTACTCGAAGTGCCATAGGTTCCCATGGTGATGAGAATATGAAGACAATTGTACAAAGGATTATAGACCACATTAGCAATCTGACCATAGGTATCCCAACCGGTACTTAGAGCTCGCACCCAGTTTTTTTGTAGTTCGGTTGTGTAGGAGGCCAGAAAATAGGATGGACTTTCTTGCGATTTAATCTCGGATCCTTCCCATACTATGTTGTATTTATAGAACTTACCTGCTATATAGATGTTGTCAGATTGATCAACAGTCATTGCTTCAAGATCAAGATCATATCCTTCGCATAGTATCCGCTTACTAAGAATAGTGCCGGTCGGCGAAAAAATGAAAGCAGCTATGCCGTATGAATTGTATGAAGTCAGGCGCAACGTATCAGCACCCACGATTACAAAATCTCGGAAACGAACAATAGCTATCGTATTCCCTTTGCTGTCAATCTCGAAAAATGAGAATGGTTTATAGGCCCCAAGACCTAGTCCGTTATCGATGCGCGCTGTCCAACGTAAAGTGCCTTCGGGTGAAAATTGACAAAGGGAAATAAACTGATATGGTCTTGAAGGATAAGAATTATAAAGGTTGTTTTTACTAAAAGTATGTGCTATAATATTCTTAGAATAAAACAATACCGTGCTGCTCTTATCTGCATGTAGCTTGAGGTCGAAAATTGGGAAGCTGTAAAATCCACTCGAAGTATAAGTAATTCCTGTGATAGATTCATACCACTTCATTCCATCTTGACTTTGTGCAGAAGAATAGGTGCAGTCGCAAAAGAAAAGCATGGCAACGATGATATATTTCATGGTAGAGGTGTGATAAATGGTATAGTACAAATTTCATTCCCGTTGCTCAAGCGGGCGAAATATACACCGCATGCAAGAGGTTGATTAATCAAGTAGGTAGAAGTTGATACCCCGGACGAAACTGTGCTAATCGGCAACTGACTGCCGAGAGAAGAATACACAGTGATTCTGAGCTCGGAATGCCGAATAAACTGCGAATTAGAATTGATTGTTAGCAAGCCATTACTGTATTGTGCTCGATATGTTGTCGGCAGTTTTTCGTCAAGATGAGCGATATCGCTCGGTGTTGTAGGATAGATAAATCGATACAAAGCACGCTCATTCTTACCATTCCACGTGATGAAATAACATTGTTTTGAATCTCCTGAACGATAAATTTGGCGCATCCATCTGCCTCCGGGATTCAGATCCTGCACAAGGCGTGTTCCGGCTGTAGTAGCGTCTGTTTCCCAAAGTTCGTTGCCATGTTCTCCATCATCAGCAAAGAAATAGACATGATTATTATGAGTTATAGCTTTAGCGGAGTAATAATATTCTTGTATTGATGAGGCAAAGGGCAGAGGATTGATATCTTTAAGTAATTCAACTTCATTTGAAACACTATTCCATGACCAAATTTCCCGTCCATATTGCCGTGACGGTATGGCAACGAGAATGTGCTCTCCTATTACGGCTATACCAAAGCTGTATGTAGATTGATCATCCAATTCAGTGGCACGATAGACAGTATCAATTGATCCGGATGAGCGATTATAGACACAAAAATACACATCATCATAGCTACTCGTACTCGATAAAAAATATACGTGGTCGGAAGTCATATGCAGTAGATTCATTATCGATGGACTGGCGAATAATCGCGTCGTTCCAAGACGAGTTCCGTCTGAGCTCCAAACGTAATATCTACTAGCAGCAGTATCGTACAGTGATAAATACAACACCCCTTCATTTGAGAGTGAAGTCGTAAAACTATATCTGAAATTCAGCGTTAGTGAGTCGTTGATTCTATTACTGTTATCGAGAAAATACAATGTATCGCCCGTCTGTAAAATACTCCCGTGGCGTAATCTCTGAATTCCGAGCTTGGTTTGTGTAGAGTATGGCATCGAATACAAGGTATCCAGTTCGTTATTCTGAATATTCAGGCGGGAAAATAGCAACGAGAAGCTCTGATTATAGCTACCCGATCCGCGATGCAGAATAAATAAATACTCATTCTCAAGCCACATCGAATAGATATTGGTAGAAGCATACTCATCTTTATTATTCGTAATTATGGGTGTTAGGTCTTTGACTAAGCGTGTGCCGGTCTCCGTACCATCGGTGGACCACAGTTCCCAGCCGGATTTTTTTGACCACCCTTTGAAATAGAAGAGATTGTGCAGAGAGTCATACAAACAACTGGCAAAAGTAGAAGCATCGACTCGTACTTCGCCGTTTGGTGTTTGTGATAATTGTATCGTACCTGCTGTTGTACCATCAGTTCTCCACAATGTTCTTGGAGAATCTCTATTCGAACCGGCAAAATATGTATATTGAGGAGTCACGAAAATTCCGCCGTAATCATCATTGGTCGTATCAATTACGTGAATTTTCTCGATTTGAGAAAAGGCAAAATCTGCATTGCCGATAAAAAGAACAACATACAAGAAAATAAGTTTGAGAAGGTGTTTCATAGGACTTCCATTATGAAAAATTGTGTGAATATTTTGAAGAACTTTGTTCGAACTGCAATTAATAAGCCCGCAATTGATAGCTCAGAGTCAAACTACCTGCTCCTACCGCACACCCCCCGGCGATAATTTCACCTCATACATATCCGATACCAAGATCTGCGCTGCTGACTGCACAAGACGGTCGGTCTGTACCTCGCGCTCGGCTTGCTGCTTGCCGAGGAGGAAACGGCTATAGACTTCATTCTCGATGAGCGAGGTGAGGATTTTGGCATTGGCAGGCGCGAGGAGTTTTTGTTCTTTTTGGAGTGATTTCTCCATTGCTTCTAATTTTGAGGTAAGCGAAGTGTTTGATTTGTCGAGAGATGCAATTTGCTTGGCTTCGCGGAGCTTTTGGAGAACGGAATTCTGGGGCGCGAAATTCTTGCGTTGTGCGTACTGTTCAAACTGCGCCAGCACCTCCGGTGTCACGCTGAATTTAGGTGGAAGAGTGGTGAATTTGGACGTAAATTCACTCACAAAACCAAATACATAATCCTGCTCCAGCAATTGCTGCACCACATCGGGATAGTCTTTTTCGGAAATTGTGCTGTCGGGTTCGACACCGTGGAGTTCGCGTACCGGACGATTCCCGGCTGTATAAAATATCCGTCCGCTGTCGGTGGTCGCAGTTTTGCCCTCACGTTTGCGCATAAAATCCACTTTTTGAATACATCTGCCGGACGGTGTGTAGTATTTTGCGGTGGTAATTTTGATACTTGAATTATACGGCAACGAAAATACATTCTGCACGAGCCCCTTGCCAAATGAACGTTCCCCGAGTATGACACCACGATCCAAATCCTGTATCGCTCCCGCAAGCACTTCACTCGCACTCGCGCTCCGTCCGTTGATGAGGACAGCGAGCCGCAGGTCGGGTTCGCTCGGTCTGCTTTGATTCGTATAGACCCGTTCTTCGGTCATTGCTTTCCCTTTCGTGCTCACAATTTTACTGCCTTTCGGCGCAAAGATTTCGGCAATCGACGTTGCTGCGTCGAGCAGTCCGCCGGGATTATCGCGCACATCGAGAATCAGTCCGGCGAGGTCGGCACGATTCCGCAGCTCGCGGATAGCCATTTTCACATCTTCACCGCTTTGGCGGCTGAAGCGGTCGAGCTTGATATAGCCGATGCTGTCCTGCACGATACCGTAGTAGGGAAGATTCTGGATTTTAATTTCCTCACGCGTGAGCGTGAACGTGAGCGTGTCGCTGATGCCGTCGCGGAGGATTTTGACGACTGCCTGCGAACCAGGAGTACCGCGGGTGTAGGGGCGCAGTGATTTGGTGAATTCACGTAACACCACAGCAGTATCGATTTGCAGAATATGATCTCCCACACGTATGCCGTTGCGCTGCGCTGAATAGCCGTCGTACAGCGCGGTAATGGTGAGCATACTGTCCCGCGTACCGACGCTGATGCCGAAGCCGGTATAGACTCCCGTCGAGAGCATATCGATGTCTTCGGACGAACTCTCATCGAGGAGCACGGTGTAGGGGTCGAGGTTCTCGAGCATGTCTTTCATGCCGGTGCGGATGAAGTCTTCGGGGTCGAGGTCATCGACATAATTAGCGGAGATTTCGCGGAACATTGCACCAAATAAATCGAGGGATTTATTGATTTTGAAATAGACTGCATCGCGCGAGCC
>JBPOHH010000658.1:0-2685 GCA_052035765.1 Bacteroidota bacterium | reverse complement strand
ACATCGGGAGTTGGACTGCGATACAGCACTTCTGCCAATAATTGGTCTCAATCGGCGACAGCGTTTATGAATACTTCCTATACCGTAGCGACCCCTCTTGCATACAAAACCAAGTACTATTGGAGAGTACTCGAGCAGGTGTGGAATCTCGTGGACTCGGCCAATCTTCTGGTGAGCTCCGATACATTTTCCTTCACGACTATCGCGCAATTCGCTCTCACCTATCCCAATGGCGGTGAAGTACTTGCCTCAGGTGACACTGCAGAAATCACCTGGGACGGTACAGTCAATAATGACACTCTGGCGATCTATTACACCACCAACAACATCGATTGGCAATTGATAACCACCAACGGTGTCGATGGTAAGTTCCGCTGGGGAGTACCCAAAGCAGAAAGCGGCCGCTGTAAAGTTCGCATCATCGGTGGATCAGGCGCTGACACATCGGATAGATTTTTCACGATTTCCATTCCTAAGGGCACAGCTTCGGCAATTGATTTCGGTCAGACAACAGTTGGCTCCACGCTACAAAAAACGATGCTTTGCCTCAGCACGGGACTCGCGACTCTGCGGGTACAAGAGGTACTTTTTGAAAAAAATACGAATTTTTTCCTCAAGAGAATCTCCCGTTCGAAAGACAGTTCATTTATTGAAATTGCCTTCTCCCCCACCTCTGTCGGTACGTTTGGTGATAATGTCTTTATCATCACTCAGGCGGGTGATACTATTTTGACCGAAGTGAAAGGAACGGCGATAGCAGTCGAAAAATTAACAATTACGTATCCCAATGGTAATGAATTGCTTACGGCGAGGGATACAGTCACAGTCCGGTGGAAGGGAGTAAACCAATCAGCTATCATCAGTTTGGAATACTCTTCTGATGAAGGTACTACCTGGAATCTGATAACAAATTCAGCGACAGGATACTCCTATCTCTGGACTCTTCCCAAACTTGAGTCGGATAAGTGTATGGTAAGAGCGATACTTGGCATGAATGGCAAGCCAGGAGATGTGGATACTTCATTTACGATAGGATCAGGAGTATCCGGTTGGATCAATTATGCAGTCAAGCAATCCGATGGGAAAATCATTTGTGTTGGTAGATTCAATTCCTATGATTCCAAACCATCGAGTGGGATCGTTCGCTTGAACAGTGATGGTTCCTTCGATTCTACCTTTTCTGTCAGCACAGGATTTACAGGTAAGGATGAAGAAGCATCGCATTGCGCACTTCAGTCCGATGGTAAGCTCATAGTCACCGGTGAATTTACTGCGTACAATGGTGTTAGTGCTAATAGAATAGTACGAATTAATACGAATGGCTCTATTGACCCTACTTTTAACTCTGCTCAGGGTTTTGATGAAAATGTTTCTACTATAGCGATACAAAGCGATGGGAAAATTATCGTTGTCGGGAGATTTCGTGCATATTTTGATACAACGAAGAAAGAACATAACTATATTATTCGGCTCAACTCTGATGGGTCAATTGACAATACATTTATGAAAGGTTCTGGATTTGGTTTCTCGAATGGTGGCTTTGCCGAAAGCGTTCAATTTCTGAATGATAAAATCTATGTCTCAGGTTTGATTGATAGTTATAACGGCTCCTCTCAAGGTTGTCCATTTAGAATCAATGTAGATGGTAGCTTAGATACGAGCTATAAAGTTAAAAATGGTGCAGATAGATGGCTATCGAAACTAAACTTCCAAAGTGACGATAAATTACTGCTTGTTGGACAGTTTAACAAGGTAGAGGATGCACTACAAAACTTTATTGCACGATTAAATTCTGATGGATCGGTTGATACCTCCTTTACTTCTAGATTTACGGACTTACAATTCGGTGCAAATTTAAATACCTATTATGATGGAAAAATATACGTATCCGGTGACTTTGAACAATATGGGACTGAAAGTGCAAAACGTATTATGAGACTCAATCTAGATGGGTCAATGGACACAACATTCCGTACCGGTTCAGGATTAATGAATAGTTCTGTCAAGGTTGTACTATCAGGCAATGATTCAAATACAATCATTCTATGCGGCGACTTTTCTAATTACAACAGTTCAAACTATAATAGAATAGTCCGTGTATTCTCACGAACAGCATTTTTATCGGCAGATACTTCCGATGCTCTCTTTGCCATATCCATTCCCAAAGGGATCTCAACGACCCTTGACTTTGGAAAAGCAGATACTAATACTAACACCGCCAGAGACATCACCCTCACCAATACCGGTAAAGTGCCCCTCGCTCTGACGATGATACAGAATACGCAAGGCAATCCATTTTCTACGCTCGACACCGCAAAACGGATTATTCCCGAAAGTAAAAGCGACATCATCAACATTTCCTTCATCCCGACTGATGTTCAATCGTATGTCGATACGATGAAATGGATTACCATCGCCGGTGATACGATTGTTTCAACCATGCGCGGCGAAGGTATTGCCTCCAAGCCGGGCATCAATGCACGTTTTGATGGTAGTGCAGTATCGCTCTGTCAATACACCGATACACTGCTCACTGTGCGAGTCAGCGGCGGCACTCCGCCCTATCAATTCTCCTGGACGAATAAAGACGGTTCGGTCATTTCACCGATTGAGAAACTTCAGGGCGGCGGGAAAGCAGACTCAACGATACGTTTATCTCCTTCTAATACAAATACCTATCGCGTT
>JBPOHH010000589.1:0-2035 GCA_052035765.1 Bacteroidota bacterium | reverse complement strand
TATCACGCGTCGATAGCACCGCCGCAAGCAAGGCAGGCATGTCTTTCATCATGCTTTGCTCACGGGCATAGAGGGCAGTCTTGGCGATGAATTCCGGTTCGACGGCATTGCAAAGCTCAAGCACCGTAGCAAGCTGCATTTCGGCATTGGCGTAAAAGGTCGCATTCAGGCATCCGGTCGCAGCATATTGTGCGAGTGCCTGACGATCCGAGAATTTATAGGCCGGCGCTTTTTCAGAATTCACCGTATCCGTTGAACGGATAAATTTCCCAATGAAGGTTTTGAATAATTGTTTGTTTGCCATTTTTTTCTCCTAAAAGTAGTTGTAATTGCCATCTTATTTACAACACCCGTGCCAAAGTGTGTTTATGGGTCAATTATCTGTTAATTATAAAGTTACAACCGTAAAGTGTGTAATAAATCTGACAATTCTTAGAAGTGAATGGTCGTTCATTGTAGAAATATATCGCGGTGTTTAGAAAATTATCTATTTTTGAGAAGTGAAGGGTACGATTTTGAGTGAATTGATGTGCAACAAACGCCAAAAGAAAAAAAATGCGAAAAAAAAATGTCGTTCTAGGATTTTTAGGCACCACGCTCGACCGCGCGCGTCGTGCCAATCGTTTTGACGGGTGGCGTCCGAGTGTGTCGGTAACGATGCATCCCGAGGAATTGCCGGTCGATAGGTTTATTCTGATTCATGGTCGGTCTGCGACAGGGCTTGCCCGGCAGATTAAGTCTGATATCGGGGAAGTGTCGCCGGATACGGACGTGGAATTCCGCCAAATGGAGTTTACGAACGCCTGGGATTTTGAAGAAGTATTCTCGAATCTCCTTGATTTTACACGGAGTTTTCCGTTTGACCCTGATGATGAGGAATACTACGTTCACCTCACGACCGGTACGCACGTGGCGCAGATTTGCCTTTTCCTCCTCACCGAAGCGCGGTATTTTCCGGCGAAATTTGTGCAGAGTTCGCCCGGACAGGAAGAAAACACAGCCAAGGGAACGCTGCAGATTGTCGATTTGGATTTATCGAAATATAATACCATCGCGCAGCGGTTTGCCGAGGAACGCCGCGATCGGTATGCGGCGCTTAAGTCCGGTATCAACACGCGTAACGCCAGGTTTAACAGTATGATAGAGCGTATTGAACGTGTGGCAGTAGGGTCGAAAGCGCCGATTCTTATTATGGGTCCGACGGGCGCCGGCAAGTCGCAGCTTGCGCGGAGGATTTACGAACTCAAAAAAGACTGCTTTCAGGTGTCGGGGAATTTTGTCGAGGTGAATTGCGCCACGCTTCGCGGCGATTCTTCGATGTCTGCGCTTTTTGGACACATTAAAGGTGCGTTTACCGGCGCTGCAACGGGGCGCGACGGGTATTTAAAAAAGGCGGATAAGGGGATTCTGTTTTTGGATGAAATCGGCGAACTCGGCACCGACGAACAGGCAATGCTTCTGCGCGCGCTGGAGGATAAGGTGTTCTTTCCGCTCGGCGCAGACGCGGAAACAGAAAGTGATTTTCAGCTTATCGGTGGAACGAATAAGGAGTTAGGCACACTCTCCCGCGAAGGGAAATTCCGTGAAGACTTACTGGCAAGGATCAATTTATGGACATTTCAGTTGCCCGGACTTGCCGAACGTCGAGAGGATATCGAGCCGAATATTGAGTATGAATTAGAGCGATTTGCGCGGCTTAATAATTCGCTCGTGACGTTTACGATTGACGCGCGCGAACAATTCCTCAAATTCTCCCACACGAAAGAAGCGATTTGGAATGCGAATTTCCGTGATCTGAATGCAGCGATTACTCGCATGGCAACGCTTGCAGTAGGCGGGAGAATTACGATGCCGGATGTAGAAGAGGAAATCCTCCGCCTGCAGCACCATTGGGAGGGAATTACGCCGCAGAATGAACGTGCAGAACGGCTTTTGAGAAAAATTCTACCGGAAGATGAACTCGACCAACTCGATAGATTCGAACGGGTTCAACTCGAAGATGTGGTGTCGGTTATTGCCGCTAGCGACTCGCTCG
>JBPOHH010000625.1:0-9728 GCA_052035765.1 Bacteroidota bacterium | reverse complement strand
TCGGGCATAATTGCAATTGCCTTCTGCATTTTGGGTTGCATATCGGCTTCGATTCCAACAAAACAGCTTATAATTCCGGCGTGTTCGAGCGCGTCGAGCTGTTCGGCAATGGAGTCTGAATTGAGCTGTTTCTGCAAGTGCCCGACCGACACAGCTCCTTTATGATTCATCAGTAACTCTAAGAGAGCCGCGCGCTTCGGAGCGCGTTTTGCAACGGAAAGTAAGTATTCATCGGTAATCGGGTGGAGGAGTTTGACGGTGATAATACTCTGCGGGCTCATTCCTTGCGGCAGGGCGGCTTTGAGGGTTTCGCCCCAGGAAGCGAAGTAATAATCTGCGACCCATTTAGTGAAATTCATGAGTTGGGTGCTGTAAATCGGTGCATCATCGAGGATTTCGTGGACGAATTTGGCGCCTTTGACGGGTTCGCTCGTAGCATGGGTGATAATCCCGGTGAGCGTGCGCTTGCCAAACGGCACAAGCGCGCGGCGGCCGACGAGTGTATCTTGCCACATCTCGGGAGCAACGGCATAGGTAAACTGCTTGTGAATCGGCAGCGGAAGCGCAATCTGAACAAAGTGTTGCATGAAAATAACACAAATAATGAAACAACCTGATAGGCAAAAATACGAAGAATTATTTGTGTTTGCTTCTTCTCACTCCAAGCGTCGCCTGCGGACACCCATTGCCGTCCAAGCCATAAAAAAGCCCTGACAAGTGAGTTGTCAGGGCTTTGATTTGTACTCTCCAAACGACCGTAAGTAGTTACCTCATAACCGAAAACACCTTAGTCACACTCTCACCACCACTGCGAATCGTCAGATAATACACGCCAATCGCTAAGCCGGATATATCGGCTTGCATGCTTGATGCCGGAACTTCAAGTACATTGCGACCGAGAGCATCAAATACGACAACTGTACCTTCGAGTACATTCCAATGGAGGATTTGGTCAGCAGGATTGGGGTACATCGAAAAATATGGATCGTTCGGTAAAGATAGGTATAGACCACCGCCTGTAGTGCTTTTATAGACTATGCCGGCTCCACTGGCAACATAGATTACTTCCTTGCTCGGTATGGCGATATCATATATATATTCGTCAGGTAAAGAATCAGGTATTGTCTGCCATGCATATCCTCCGTCTCTCGAGAATTCAAGGTTTCTCCGGGGTTTGTCGCTCGACGGCCATACGAACCCAAAGCATAGCCCTGACTGACAATAGATCCCAGTAAAATCACCGCTTGGATATATTTTCAACCAAGTTATCCCTCCATCAGATGAAATATAATCTCCATACACAATGGTATTACTGTATAAATAATGTATTAGTAATTTTTTAGGAGAATTACCAATATCAATTCCCGTGAGACGCTCTATCCTAGGGGCAGTCCCAATTAAGAGCCAAGATTTTCCATTGTCGCTTGAACTATAGAGAGTTGGTCCAACATAATTATGATTTCCCCAATAGGCTGCAATAATTTCAGATGAATTTTTTGGTATAATTTCCATGCCTTGACTCCAACCACCGTAGGTATTACTAGTAGATATTCTTTCCCATGTTCGCCCGGTATCTGTTGAGATATAATATATATAAGTGTTCCCGCGTTGCAGAGGGTCGATGATAAAAAGACTATCTCTAACACCTAAAAAAGTTGAATGACTTTGAGGGTATATTTTAAAGGATTGTCCCTGTATTGGTGCTTGTAGTAATTTCCATGATACTCCACCATTATAGGATACAAGAAAGAACTTAGGGTTATACAAGGAATCATTTTTCTTATAGCTTACAGAACATTCTACATAGAGCAACCCCTTGGGTATATTTGAGGGAGTAACATATCGTATATTGATTATCGAATCTATTGGATACAAACCAACAATTAAGCGAATATCAAGGATTGTCCATGTATTGCCACCATCCTTAGTGAGAAGAAGCGAATCATTGGGTTGGTGTGTGTACCAATGAGAAGTGCCAACGATCCCGTGATTTTCATCAGAAAACTGGCAAAAATCAAAATATAAATTATACCCTGTTTCAAGTTTTTTCCAAGATGTTTGTGCATTTGAAGGCACAAAACAAGCAATGAGCAGTAAAGTAATGAGCGCTTTCATGTGGTTATGGTAGTTTAACGTTTATAGTTTGTGAGAGAGAAGGAATACCCAGATTATTGACCACAAATAACATATAAAAGCCGGGTGGAAGAATACTTGAATTATTCGGAATTGTTATCCAGATATCTGTATTAGACCAATTTGATGGTTGTGTTTCAAGTACGACATACCGTTGGTCAAACCCAAAGCCATGGGTTACGGAATAACAACGTACTAATGCAACTTTTCCCTTATCCCCGCTGGCGAGAATATCGTCATACTTCCACTCATCTATGAGTTCAACACGATATTGTTTACCATACTCAAATTGTACTGTATCTAATTTAAATACAGGCCTTCTTCCTTTGAAACAGTAGTCAGGATAATATACTTCAAGCGACAATTCTCGATTAAGCCATGGTGATTCCGTTTCTTTTAATGCTTTTGATGCAAAATACCTATGGGAACCTCCTACTAAAACACTTCCATCGTATAGTAAAATAGCAAAAGAGTGATATCCACGTGGTATCTTTTGTTTATCGATTGTTTCCCATGTTTTTAATATGGGATCATAAATTTCACCTTCAAGTTCACCATAGTCAATATACTTAGCTACCTGATCATCATACACCCCAGAAGGTTTAGTAGCAAAGTCAGAATCAGTTGGATGTGTACCATTTACAAACAAAACCCTTCCATCTGCAAGGAGAACACTGTCAGGAAATAAACGCCGAATATCACTATGAGCTCTTCCTATATCTTTCCATAATTGTTTACTCTCGTCTTTTGAAAAGGGATAACATTGATAACAATTCGCTATTGTCATATATAGAAGACTACAATCATCTGGTTTATATGGAGGAAATAATGGAAGCAGTACGGATGTTCCGAGTTCATCTTGAACGTGGTAATTTTTATTATTTGAAAATGAATCTACATCTTCTTGATAAAAAATACCATGAAATGTAGTAGTAGGATTTTTGGGTTGCCAATAGGAAGAAGTATATTTTTTATCTACTCTAGTCCCGGAACTATCAACATAAGAATTTATAATTGAAGCACAAAAAACATAGCCTATGTTCTCGGTGTTTTTTGAATATATCGGAAGCAGATGTATCCGTGGGTATATTCCAGGGTATGGCTTGTCGTTATTGTTAAGAGGTATCCCTATGGAATTACTAGGGTTTATATTAGGAGCGAAAAAATCTATCTTTAAGGTTGATGAATTATATATCTCCACATCAAAATTATTATGTCGTGTCTCATCTGTTTCTTCAGGATGCCCATCCATAATAAATATATTGCCATCCCCAAGTACAAGCGTGGATGGATACCAGCGCCCTCCCCCCATATCAGCAAGCGATTTCCACAATGGGTTCTTATTCGTATAGAGATCTTCAGTAAGGAATTCCGTTACTTTTTTATTTCCAGGCCAATGAGAAGCATGAAAATCTTTTTCATCATCTATTTCCTCTTTCGTTGTACCTCCAGAAATAAATATATTTCCGTTAGGCAGTATGCTATGCCCGGAACAAAACAAATCGTGTTCGATCGCTTCTTGTGCTTTATGCGGATTGTCAATTGGTCGTATTTTTCCTGTAGTTGGATTAAAAATACCGACATCTCCATAGTAAGGATCCGGATTATTAGGAGCATCTGCAAAAGTAAAAGCTGACCCAGAAAACAACAGCACTTCACCATTGGTCAGATTTACCGCATGAACAGGGAATACTTGAGATTCTCCGGCCGGTCTAGGTATATATTTCCATACTCCTTTTGACCGACTTACCGGAAATTGTACATCAAATAGTTTTACATCGCCCCATGCTACTAAATATCCACCAGCATTCCAACGAGTTACCACACGATTCCATTGTAAAACGCAATGTAATCGTGGTAATCTTGGCGATGGAAGCTCAGAGCATTTGCGTACATATTTTAGATCTTCATCGCTCAATTTTACCCGTACTGTATAATGTAAATAACCAGACATATATTCTGGATACCACCAATTATCTTCTACTTTGTTACGATCAGCCGGCGGCTTATTTACATGGTTTGTCTTTCCGATAAACCTTGGAATATCATAAACAGCTACATTTGCTTCACCTATAAACCGTTCTCCTTTTCGCATATCTAGAGAACCCTCCCATACAGGTGGACGGTCATCCGGTGTAAGCCCCTCTGTCATCGATGGTTCTGATAGCCAAAATCCAACACTCACGAAAGACCCTGGTGTACAGAGTCCACCACTGTATCCTTCTTGGTTTTTAATAATAACAACTGCTTCTAAATATCCATCTTCAGGGTTCAATCCCGCACAACAAATCTCTTCATAATAATTCTGAAACTCTTGTGAGAATGGTATGCGTTCAACTGGGCTTTCGGGTGCTATAATCTCTTCCTCAGCATACTCGATTATTGTATCTCTGTAATAACGAAAATCATAGACACCATTGGTAATAATGGTAGTACCTAATTCACCGTGATTTGAATCCTTAGAAATCTCTATTTCAATACGACCTCCATCAGTACCTACATTGAAAGTAACAATATCACCGGTAAATTTTGGTAACTCAATCGGATGCCCGTCGTAATCAACGACTCTGATTGTTGCCCCTGTTTCATCGACTGGTACTAAGATTTCTTCACCTTTTTTACCAACTACCCTATACTGCTTAATGTTTGAGGTTTCTACAGGAACTGAATTTATTGTTTTAAGTGTCGCGCTATTCTCCTTTGTGGTATTTACTGTTACAGTAGTCGCTTGTGGTTCTGAAGAAGTATGTTTTTCAATTACCCATGGGATTGTTGAATTTGCAGCCCGGTACTCGGTAAGTCCTTGCACAGTTGATACATCATTTCTTTGAACTATGGGGGCTCTTTGTGATTTCAAATCTTGCTTCCTCGGCAATCGCAGCCCTTGAGTTTCACGGAAGACATCCATAAAATTTGACGGCGCAATATCGGGAATGATTACATAAGGAATTTCAGGTAAAGGATACTCGGGTGGTTTCCCTTGCCAAAACTCTAACCATGAAGGATAGATAATCGGTTCAATATTCGTTGGAGAAGCAGTTGCTGCTCGCGTTGCTTCGGTAGCTGTCAATCTCTTATTTGATTGAACTTGCTTTGTATTTGGAGTGTTTTTCGGCCAATACCAAGGGTTTGGATAGGGTGGCAGATATTCTACGGGAACGGTATCCGATTGGGATACCGTTCCATTTTTGCGTGCATAGTGCGGGTAACTATTGGCAAACCACATCATTGCTAGTCGATGGCGAACGGCGGATTCATTCGGTCGATTCGTGGTCTGTGAGGAGTGGTGCATGTTGTGCTCCTATTATTGGGGAAAATAGAGGGTATAATTATGAAGGTAATGGTACAACCACACAATGCATTTCAAACATCGAGGATGTAGGTACTGTGCTTTCTGCGCGCAAGCCGAACCGAAATTCGCCTGTGCCGTTTAATACCACAAGAAGAGATGCCGCACCGGTATAGGTTAATGCACCGCTGTTACCATCAAATAATATTACAGGATACTTTCCGGCAGCATCTCCACGTGTACCTGCATTCTCAAGCAAACTGAGCTGAAGCTGGCTATAATTACCAACACCAAAGTTTAGAGGAATAACCATCTGCCATTCAGTTTTACCTGTTTGATTACCAACAAGATACAGTAAATTTTTCAGTGGTGGTGTAAGGGTGGCATCTGTATTTGCACTCAACAAAATGAGATTGGCACGATTTGCCATCATTGCATAATCAAGGTCGGATTTTACAGCAGAGATAAGAGGTTTGCTCACAATAGTGACAGGAGTAGTACCCATGTACCACCTGTGGCTGAGGCATAGTTTGTAGTGTCGCTATAGACACCGGTTTCAGTATTCACCCCATTGGTGATTTTAGCATAATTGATAATCTGCACAGGATTAGTAGGTGCAGATTGTTGAAGTGCGTACCAGCCAAAAACATTTGCCATGATTATACCTTACGAAAAAATGAATATAAAATTGAGAGAATTGTACCAACAGTTGCATAATTAGAACAAAAAGCAGTAACAAACAAGGTTTATTTACTTTTAGCCACTTTTTCTTGGTACGTTGTTTAGTATTCAAAGGATATTTTTTCGGCTTGGACGGCAATGGGTGCCCGCAGGCGACGTTTGGAATACGCAGAAGGGGAACCTATACCGGCTTCCCAAATTTCTTTTCATACCAGAATTCGGCAGCTTCTGCTGAGATGAGGGTGATGAGGGAAGAGTAATAGATCCACACGCCGATGGTCACGATAATTGCGTACACGCCATAGACTTTGCCGAATGAACCAATATTCGTCAGATACCACGCGAAGCCGAAGCGGGCAATTTCCCAGAGGGCAGTGCACATGAGAGTTGCTGCAACGACGATGAAGCGGGGGAGCTTTTTATTGGGAATAAACCGGTATAAAAAGTAGAAAAAAAGCATGGATGATGCGAGTCCGACGAAGTGGACGGTGGCGCCGCTCACCCAACTGAAGAGCGCCGGCGGTAATAAATTTTTGCCGGTAGAGCTGATAAATGCGGCCGTTGGTGCTACGAGGGTAGAGGCGAGAAGCAAGGCCATGAGAATCAACGTTAGCAATATATCCATGAATTTATAGACGAGGAAAAACCGTTCGGTCGTAATGCTAAAGATTGCGTTTAGCCCTGTGCGGAGTGAACTGAAGAGTGCGGAGGATGTCCATAGCAAAGCGAATCCGCCGATCCATCCGGCAACGGAACTAAGTTGGAATGCAGTACGGAGTTCGGACAGTGCGCCGGTGATCATTTCCGAACTTAATTGATTCGGCGGGAGTGAGTCGGTAAGGATTCTGTTAATTGTTTGTCCGAGTGTTTCGCGGTCGATAAGTGAGCCGAGAATACCCATAGCGACGAGCAGTAAGGGAATGATACAAAAGAGGATATTAAAAGCGATCCCGGAGGCAAGCAGGAAGATATGGTTTGCTGAGAGTCGGTCGCCTAATTCAACAATGATGGCATAGATTATTTTGGAGTATTTTTTCATAATTCATCGTTTGGTAAGACGAATTCGGCGAGGCGTTCGGCGCGAGCGGTTTCGATATCATCGGGAATTTTTTGTCCGGTCGTAAAGTACGCGAGCGGTAATTTTTGGCGGCGGAGGACGGAGATAATGCCGCCGAGGCCGGCTGTTTCGTCGAGTTTCGTGAGGATGAGGGCATTGGGTTCTAAGGGACTGAAGCGTTCCAATACTTCCGCGAAGGTCTTTTCACTCACATTTGCGCTTTGTACGAGATAGGTAATATCCGGTGTGGCTGCTTCGAGATAGGCGCCTATTTCGAGGATATGCTGACGGCGTTGCTGGCTCCGTCCGACGGTATCGATAAAGATAAAGTCGCGTTTGGATTCCTGTTTAATAATCTGGCGGAGTTCTTGAGAATTATAGGCAGTGAGAAAAGGAATACCGGCGATGGAGGCAAAGGTCTGGAGTTGCTCAGCGCCGCCGACTTTATAGGTATCGGCTGAGACGATGAGGATATTTGCTTTAAAGAGTAATTTGCAGATAGCGGCAAGCTTGGTAATGGTCGTTGTTTTTCCGCCGCCGGTCGTGCCGATAAAGGCGACGGTCGTAACGGGTGGGCGCATTTCAAGAGCGGGGAACACGGTGAGGTCTGAGCTGATAATAGTCTGAGCAGCCGATAGTATTTTTTTTGAATTGTTACTGCTTTGTGCAGTAGCAAGTCCTGTGATGCGAAGGGCTTCATCATCGGTGAAATCCGATGCACGCAGCAGGGTATAGAGGTGTCGTGCCGCATCGCCGATCATGGCTGCATACCGATAGGGCAGTGCTCCGGCGAGAGTCGTGACGGCTTCTTTGATTTCCCGGATGTCATTGCGTAATTGGAGCAGGGCTGCGGTCGTATTCAGCGAGTCGGAGTCTTCTTTGGGGTCGGCTTTTTTTTCGGGTAGCTGCGGTGAACTTTTTTTTGCGGAGCTTTGTTTTTGCTGTTTGACCGGTGGTTTCGGCGCGGTAGTGGATTCGTTGTGCAGCTCAGCTGCTCGGCTAACGAGCTGCTCGTCGAGGGCGGCGATGATTTCGATAATATCGTCACTTCCATCGACTTTCACATTCCGTGTCGAGAGGATAACGGCATCGTCGCCGAGCTCTTTGCGCATTTGGGCGATACCTTCCTTCATATTGGGCGCTATAAATTTTTTCATTCGCATGCGGGTGTTTCTTTCCGTTAAGTAGAATCGGTCTGTTGTTGAGTGCTAAAATTACCAAAAAAAACGTTGAAGAGAGCAAAAAACATGAAAATATGTCGAATGTAACCCTTTCCGAAGTAATGCATTGTTTGGAATAATCGATAAAATAAGCAGCAACCAAAAAATTTGCTATAATATTTCCAAATATTACTGTAATTTGAGGGCTAAAATCAAAAAAAATACAGTATTAAATATCTTTATCACTTTTTTCAGGAGTATGTTCCATGAAATTTCTTGCCAGGGTTTTACTTGTTCTCTTTGCATCTACGCTCGCTCTCACAGCGCAGACGCGAGATGCGAGGACAGAGGCAATTATCAATAAATTAAAGATTTCCAATACCGCGCTCAATGCCTCGGCGCAGGGAAAAGAATACTGGCTGGCGGTGCCGCTTAATGAGGGTAAAACCCAGCCAACTCTAAACTTAGAGTTTTATGTAACCTCAAGCTACAACACAGTCGTTACTCTCGAAGTGCCCGGTGCAGGATTGGTGTATACCAAAAAAATCAAAGCATTAGAAGTAGCTACATTTTCTACCAAGACAGCGACTGCAAACTTCGACTGGGAGATTGTGTCGAGTCAAACGCCGGACAATCGTGGTATTCACATCTTTGCTGACAAGCCAATTTCAGTCTATTGTCTTAATGGTAAAGAAGTTACTTCGGATGGATATTTAGGTCTTCCGATCAGCTCATGGGGCACGGATTATATCCATTGTGCATATTATGACTTCAATGAATACCGTCCGCTTGGTGCAGGATTTATCGTCATTGCTTCCGAAGATAAAACGGCCGTTACCATCAATCTCAAAGGAAGAGGAAAAGACTTTGCAAAAACCCGCAGTGGTTCAAAAATTAAAGATGTTCTCTCCTTTACTCTTGACAGAGGGCAAGTATATAATGTCGTCGGCGATGCGACGACAATTGGTACATTCGATCTTACCGGCTCGAAAATTCACGCAGATAAGCCAATCGGTGTGATATCCTACCATGAGCGTACACTCCTTCCTCAAAACAGTCAAAACGGTCGTGACCACATGGTGGAAATGATCCCTCCGGTATCGGCTTGGGGTAAAAAATATGTAAACCTTGAATTTATTCGTGATAACAAAGGCGACTTTTTTCGCATTTTGGCATCGAAGAATAATACCAAATGGTCGATGAAATATTATGATAAAATGAGCGGTCAGCTCTTGGGGCAAAGAAATGGCCAGCTCAATGACGGTGAATTCTACGAAGATTTCAACGAATGGGCAGGGAGAGGTGCTATTGAAGGTATTCGCGGTGTGTCTGTCTGGGAAGCTGATAAACCGGGATTCCTCATGCAGTATCAATACTCAGCAAACTGGGATAGAGGCGATAATTTTGA
>JBPOHH010000210.1:0-4994 GCA_052035765.1 Bacteroidota bacterium | reverse complement strand
ACATCGACATCACTGTCTGTTATCGGTGTTTCTATGGTGTGTAAATAATCCCAAATACGATTCCGTATAAACCCGGCACCTATCCAACAGTCATTCAAATCCAACTGCTTTACAATTTTCAATGCAGAATACACCGTTGCATTCGTACGAAGAATTTGAACAATAGAATCCATTGGTATTTACTTGTTATATGAATACGTTACATCAGCAATAATAAGTGCACTCTATTTATTTTCCACAAAATACATATCAATTTCACCTTTTCCTTTTGCCGTCAGCTTGCCGCGGTGGGTGCAGGTAAAGCGATCTTTTACAAGCTTATATGTTTCCTGCGAGATATTTACTTTGCCGATGACTCCTGCTGTTTCCATTCGAGAGGCAATATTAACGGCATCGCCCCATACATCATAGGCAAATTTCTTTTTCCCGATTACGCCGGCTATAATTGGACCGGTATGAACGCCGATGCGGACTTCCCATGTTTCGAGATGTTGCCGTACCCGATTGGCATTCCACTTCATAACCCAATCATTGATTTCAATTGCCGCGGCTACGGCGTCGTAGGCGTTGGTTGTGTTTGGGGAAGGCAACCCTCCGGCGCACATATAAGCGTCACCGATGGTTTTAATTTTTTCGAGATTATGCCGGTCGATGATGTCATCAAATGCCGAAAAACATTCATTGAGTGTCAGAATTAATTCCTCCGGTGTAATTTCCGAAGCAGATTTCGTAAATCCTTGAAAATCCGTAAACAGCACCGATACCATTTGATAATGACGCGACGTGGCCTCGCCTTTTTGCTTGAGTTCGTACGCAATTTGCTCGGGCAGAATATTGAGGAGGAGTTCGTCGCTTTTTCGTTTTTCATTCGTTAATTCCAGCGTACGCTCCTCTACCAGCTTTTCCAACTCCTTATTATGCCGCTCAAGCAGTCTATTTTGTTCTTCGAGCTGCTTTTCCTGAAAATATCCTTTGATTGCTTCCCTGACGGTCATAATCAAGTCATTACTTTCCCAAGGCTTAGCGATATAGCGATACAAATTGGCATAATTAATGGCCTCGGTCACCGCTTCAAAATCCGATTGTCCGGTCAGCAGCACCGTATAGGTCGATGGCGATGCTTTATGAATCTGTTTGAGCACTTCATGTCCTTTGAGTCCGGGCATGACCTGATCGGAAATCACAATCGGAATATCATGTCCGCTGCGTTGTAATTCTTCCATCAATGCAAGCGCTTCTTCACCGCTTTCCGTGAGCTCAATTCCGTATTGTCCTCCGAATTCTCTGCTGAGCTGCGATTGTAATCCATTGAGCACCACGCGCTCGTCATCGATACAAAGTATGACTGCATTTTCCATGGTTAATCTTTGATAAGTGACATTAATTCTTGTTCGTTCCACGGCTTATATATACACTTAATTCCCTTATCGGACTTTTCAATATCCTGAATTACCGCACTGTCGATGTGTCCCGTGAGCAGAATCGTTTTTACATTCTTCACTTTCTTGCGCACTTCTTCGAGTAATTCATCACCTTTCATACCCGGCATGAGCCAATCGGAAATCACCACATAAATTACTTCATACTCATCATCGCGCAGGTCATCGATTATTTCCAATGCTTCCTCGGCGGACTCGGCAAATTCGTAATTAAAGTTGTTGCCGAAGTTGCGTATTAATTGTGAATTGAGACTATCAAGCACGATTTTCTCATCATCCACACACACGATATTGAGGATTTTTTTCATAGTGTTTTTACTGTTGGTAATTGTACATAAAATGTTGTTCCTTCGCCCTCGATCGACCGAAAGGATATTGTAGCGTTGTGTTCTTCGACAATGCGTTTGATAATATCAAGTCCGAGGCCGCTGCCCTCGCCTTTGCGCTTGGTCGTAAAAAACGGATCGAATATTTTCGATTCGATGGATTTCGGTATTCCTTTACCGGTATCGTGAATACTGACCGTGGCATAGTTTCCTTCCTGCTTGATTCCGATGGTAAGAATTCCACTGTTATCCATTGCCTGCACGGCATTTACGATAAGATTAGTCCATACTTGATTGAGCTTGTCGGGATATCCGACGATATCGTGAACGTCTTCATAATTTTTAACGACCTGAATTCCCTGCTTCAGTCGATTATGATAAATCGTGAGCACTGTTTCGATGTTGTCGCGTATGTTGATGGTATCCATTTCATCGCTGTTCGACGTGTGGATATAGGTCTTGAGCGCTTTGACAATGCGCGATGCTTTTTCGACGGCAAGATGTACCGTTTGGTTACTCCGCTGCTGATTGAGAATAGTATACGTCAGCTGCATCAGCTTTCCGAAATGCTCATGCCCGGCTATTTTTCTCAATTCCGGCTGAATGTCGTAGATACCGACCTGTACTAATCTATCGGCAAGATAACGGTTATTTTCCACACCGAGCTCGGTAAAAGTGTCGCGAATTTTTTTCTTGATTTCTCGTTCTTCTTTGGTTGATAATGTTTGGCTCGCAGGATTCGACGTCACGAGGAATTCAACAAATGCCTTCTTGTCTTCTTCACTAAGCGTATGCATGAGCCATGATAAATCATGGAGAATCTCCGGGAAGGTGTTCATCGATTCTTCCGACGATGATTTAATAGCGCCGAGTGGCGTGTTTACTTCGTGGGCAATGTTGGCAGCAAGCTGACCAAGCACGGCCATTTTTTCGGACTGAATGAGCTTAGCATGGGTATTCTTGAGCTTGCCCTGCTGGGATAAAAACATCCCCAACGCAATGAGCACGATCAGTAAACCTATGGCAAACGAGTACAAAAGAAACTTTTGATGCGATACTTCATCCTGTGTTTTCTGAATCGCGGCACGGTGTTTTTCCAGATCGACTTTATGTTGTACGCCCGAGAGAATAATGGCGTTACGTTCTTTCTGCCACGCTTCGTTGGCAATGTATGCCAAGTTGCTGTATGAATATGCGAGTGCCATATTGCCATTTGCTGCATACGCTTTGGCGACATTCGGGTAAATTCTGACGGTAATGGCATGGTTCTGCAACATATCCTTTTGCGTGATGATCTCCAAGGATTTGAGTTCCATTTCCAATGCTTTTTTCACTTCGTTTTTCATGAGTAGGAGTTCGCCATAGCGGCTGTAGGATGTGGCGAGATCTGTCATCTCACGAAACCGCTCGCTGAAGTCAATATTCTTTCGTATCAGGGTAATTGCTTCATCGTATTTTTTCCGTTTATAGTAATTATTGGAAAGGTTACCGCTGATGATGCCAATCCATATTTCATCATTGTTCTTTACCGCAAGGTCATACGCTTTCGTATAGTAATAGTCGGATGAATCAATTGCATCGAGACCACTATAGACAAGGGCGAGCGTATTGAGCTTCGACACATTATTGGGTATCAATGCTGGAGGAATGGTATGCCATGCTTCTAGAAAATACCGCTTGGCTGCCACAAGGTCACGAAAGTAATAATGCATGCTACCAAAATCATAGAGATACTCAGCTTTATGCGGAAATTCTTCAGCGGAGAAAGCAGTATATATATCATGCGCATAGATATAGTACTCGAGTGCCGGTGCATAGCGTTTATTTGCCCAGTAACACATGGCCAATATGTGCAGTGCCTCTGATTTAAGCTTGGCAAGATTGCGATCGGCGAGCTCATTGATGAGTGAGAGGATGTACTTTTCAGCAGCAGTATCTTCCGGCTTGTTGGTGATCTTGTTGAAACACTGCTTGAGCAAAAAGAGATAGTGCAGTTGTATATCTCTACCTGCAGCAGCTTTCTTTTCATACGATGTATAGACCGAATCTATAAAGCGGCTGTCGTGTGCCTGAAGCACTTGATGAATTGAATCAACCGCAAGACACTGCACGGAATACTGTTTATGGAGAAGATTTTCAGGGAAGGAAAAATTGACGTGCTGACTTGTGCTCTTGCCATGCCCAAGCAAACAAAAGCATGTGACAAGCACACATCGAACGAAGACATTTTTTGCCCACACTCCTACCTCTTTAGTATGAAGAAAAGCAAGTGTAGAGTGTGAATATGATTGATTCAAGTCAACTGCTTCCTTGTTCATTAGTATCTCGTAATTGGCAGTTGGACATAGAAGGTAGCGCCTTCGCCCTCCGTCGATTCGAAGCTAATGGTCGCGCCGTGATCTTCGACGATACGTTTGATAATATCGAGTCCCAAACCGCTTCCTTCTCCCGATACTTTTGTGGTGAAGAACGGGTCAAATATTTTATCCTGAATGTCGAGTGGAATTCCTCTGCCTGTATCTTTAATACTTACCTCTACGGTAGCATCGACTTGTTTAATTCCAATGATGAGCATGCCTTTGCCATCCATTGCCTGCACCGCATTGACGATGAGATTTGTCCACACCTGATTCAGTTGGTCGGGATGACCATATATATCCGGCACGTCTTCGTAATTCTTAATGACTTTTATACCTTGCTTCAAGCGGTTTTGATAGATAGTCAGCACGGTCTCGATGTTGTCGGCGAGATTAATTGGTTCTGCATCGCCCGAAGCTGACGTGTGCAGATACGTCTTCAACGCTTTAATAATGCGGGAAGCCTTATCAACTGCCATTTGTATTGTTTGATTACTCCGCTGTTGGTTGAAAATATTATAGGTAATCATCATCAGCTTTTCGAAATGTTCCTGGTGAGCGATATTTTCGAAGGCAGGCGTTACCTCATAAATTCCCACCTGTACCATTCTGTCGGCGATAAAGCGGGAGTTCGGTATTTCAAGCTCTTCCAGCCGGGCTCTCATTCTTTTCTTAATCTCCCGTTCTTCCGCCGTTGAAAGCGTTTGTGTGCTTGGCTTGGTCGTGGACACAAATTCAACAAACATTTCCTTTTCTTTGTCACTGAGTAACTGAGTAAGCCAAATAAAATCAGGGAGGATTTCTGCAAATGCTTTCGAGGATTCTTCGGCTGATGATTTGATTGCACCCAAAGGCGTATTTACTTCGTGCGC
>JBPOHH010000715.1:0-6114 GCA_052035765.1 Bacteroidota bacterium | reverse complement strand
TCGGAGGCAGTGAAGAAGATAGAGTGAGCGGAGTAGCAGCAACACCACGTGGTGATATTATGGTAGCCGGCACTACTTTTTCAAGTGATATACCGGTTTCGAGTGACCCTTATCAGTCTGAATTCGGCGGCAGCCGCGAAGGATTTATCTCAAAAATTGCATTTGGCACCGTGACGCTTACTTCACCGAACGGCGGAGCAGTGTATTGTCCCGGGGAGACAACGAGAATAGCATGGTCGAAAGGCGAGGGATTATCCGTTACAGAGAGTATGGATATTGAGTTATCTTCTGATGGAGGAATAACATGGACATCTATCGCAAAGCAAATACCGGGAACAGAATACGGATGGAAAATCCCGGTTGATCAGTCATTAGGAACGAATTTTAAAATCCGCATCCTCCATTCCTCCTCCGGTATCCGTGATGAAAGTGATGCCTCCTTCAGCGTCGGCAGTAGTGCATTGATTACCGAACAGCCGGTCGGGGATTCTGTTTGCGCAGGTGACCGAGCAGTGTTTCGTGTCAAAGGTACAGGCACAAATCTTACGTACAAATGGTTTCGAAATGATGTGGAACTCAAAGGAGAAACGAGGGATAGTGTAGTGATTGGAGTGGTGGGTGAAAAGGATGGTGGAAGTTATCGTGTGGAGGTGAGTGCAGGGTGCGCGCCGACGGTGAGCCAAGTAGCGATTCTTGCGGTAAAGCCGGCAACGACGATCGTGGAACAACCAAAGAGTGGTAAGGCAGCGCTAGGTGATTCTTTTACATTTAGAGTGGGAGCAACGGGGAACAAACTCCGATATCAATGGCAACAAGACAAAGTACTAATTCCAGGGGCTACAGATTCTGTCTATTTGATACCAGTAGTTCATGGCGGGGTTAAAGGAATGTACAATGTGATTGTTTTCGGTGAGTGCGGAAGCGATACAAGTGAATCTTCGTCGCTGAACATTTTGTTAAATGTAGATAATCATGAATCGCCCGAATCAAACGAAATCATCACCATCGTTCCTAATCCAATCACCGATAAGATGCAGATTCTCGGCGGCAATGGAATTATGCGCGTTTATCTTTATACTTCACTTGGCATGCTTGTCACCGAACAAGTGATGGAGAGCGGCACGGGCGAGATGGAGGTAGCAGGTTTGCCGAATGGGGTGTATAGCGTCCAAGTTCATTGTGGTACGAGGATACTTACGAAGCAGGTTGTGGTACTGCGCTAACACCTGAGAGTATCACTTCTTCATGATGCTCTCAGTGGTCAAGAACAAGAAAAAAAACGCGGTGAGCGCTTGATATTGATCGATGGGAGTTCGTATAATATGATTTATGGGCAGGGGAGGTGAAGAGGTGGGGGATGAAATGCGACAATCCTGCTTTGACGATAGTATAAAACTGGATTGTCGCTTGTAGCCATGTTGTAATAATCTATAAACCCACTCCATAAACCATTTTCAACCTCTGCCAGATTATATCAAAGGGTATAATTTCATAATCTTCAGCGTAGTTTGTAGAAGTCGGTATGGATGGAGATAAGTTGCTGAAATGCGGACTATTACTCAATTGTAATCTCTGCTTGTCGGCAAGTGAATAAGTAAAATGCTTAAGCAGGGTAATAAAAGTATCGGTACGAGTATTTTTAGTTGGGTCTAAATGCCTGCGCCTATACTTATCTAATGCATTTACCTTTTCAAGTATGTCAGTAGGATTACATTTCATGCAGAGAAGAAGTAACACATGCAAAATCATCAAACCGACGTTTGCTCCTTCTTTATCAACTTGTGCCGAGATAAAATCACTTGATACAAGTTTTCGCAAGTATTTTTCTAAATGACTTGTCTGATATTTTTCTACATCATTCGGCTGGTCATTAGTATGGATGAAAAAAAACAAGTAACCCTCCAGTATCAGCCATCGCTCGATAAATTTTGCAGATCCTCCACTACTTCTCTTAAGTGACTTGCTCACACCAGAAAATAGCTTTAAGGCGTCAGCAGTTCTGCCTACACTTAATAATGCTTGCAATTGATATCCTTTCATAATTAACCAATTACTTGAGGTGTTATCGAAAAATTTTTCACATTCTCCTGCAAGTGTCAATACATACTCGTAATTTCGTTTATGAAAATGACAAGTAAGTATCTCTAATGTAAATACAGCCGTAAGATTTCCGGCTATATCTGGATTGAGTTTCCAATATGCAATAGCATCCTCGCACGCTTTAATGCTTTCGTCAATATCTCGTTTTATATGCCCTAACCATGAACGCAGCAAAAAATAACTATACCTAATCTTAAATGTATCATGTTGTGCAAGTAATTGTTCAAGTTCGGTGATACAATTTGTAATGAAATCAATATTTTCCGGGTGATCGGAACTCACCACAGCATATTTAACCGAAACTGAGCCAAATATTATTTCGGATTCTGTTTCTGCACACATTTTACGTTGCGCAGCTCTTAGTTCTTTGCTAACAACGAGGTAGTCGTTTTCCTTCCCTGTGCTAAACACTACATGATTGAGAATGGCATACAAGCATTCAATTTCAATGATAGTTAGGTGATATTTTCTTGCCTTCGAAAGTAACCGTTTAGCAATCTTAAACCCTGCCTCTTGCGCGCCATTTTCAATACATTGTTTCATAGCGATGAGCTCACAATTACATTCGTACATTTTCTTTCGTAAAATAGAAAATTGTGGAGGGCCGTAGTTAATAAAAACCGCTGCATCGTACAAAATCTCACGTAATCGGAGTTTTAGTTTCCGATATCGTTCATCATTTGGTGCTGCATTATATAATTTCAATGCAGCTTCATCATCATTGTGAATCTCACCATTTGCCAGACCATCATAGAATGCTTTCATCATCGATGATTCATGTAGCTTCATGAAAGAATCCGGCTGTTTCAACCCCACATTCTGTATCAGTCTCACAATTTCAATTAAATCCTCCATATCTACCTTCCTTTCTTAATGTCCCAAATTACATGGTTTGTGTGTTTAAACATGTAAAATAATATCTGTTGTAAAATAATATAGTTGCGATATAAAAATAGTGTTTGACGTTATGCAAATTGCTGCCGGATGCTCAAAATACTATGTCCCAAAAACGACACAATTGTCCAAGGACACGTTACTATAATCGGGTAGTTTTGCACCATACATCAAGTCACATTTTTCAACTGCAGTTATGAAGCATAGTATGAATCTTTAGTAGGCATTCTTCTTTAGTTGAATTCGATTTCAACAGGACAGACCTACGCATGGGAACAAATTCAAGCGATTTCTGCTGCGCAACAACCTACTATGGAAAGTATAGAATAAAATGTACCACAGCTCCTACAGATTCAATAAGAGCATGGTCAGGATGCTCAATTGCTCGACATACAAAATAGACCTATGGGTTAATAAACGGACACTCAAATTACGATTATTTCTGAATATCATAAAAGGCAAAAACAATGGATTCCGCATTTTTAATCTTGCTAATAAGTGGCAGAACTGAGGAAGTGAAAGCAAATAGATATGAATTGGTTGTCGAGCCGGCGACAAAGCGTTCGGTTTATAAATTCTATGCCGAGACTGATCAAACAGCCCGTTGCTTTTTTGCAAGCGAAGATATAATTGGTATCATCCCTGCAGACATGCGGGAGCATGCAACATGTGTTAACTGATACAACCTGACCTCTACGAAATGAAGTAATCGTAAACATTCCCCTCTCCCTACAAGCGACGAAGCCGTGCAATCGCCAATTTGTGCACGGCTTCTGGGGCATGGATGTGCTTTAAGGATATTGAATTCATTATGTTATCAGGAAAGAAGGGGATTCGTTCTATTCAAACGGAACTGTTATTTTCACCCTAGAATTGTACCTACTGATCGTAGCAAACCGCCATTTTCTGGACAGATATGGTGAACCATTATGGTTGCGATGCCTTTAAAAACTTTTCCATCTCATTTTGTCGTTTCAACGTTGATGCTGTCCGGTCGGTTGAAACAACCAACCGGACGGGGAAACCCTGAGAGTATCACTTCTTCGTGATGCTCTCAGTAGTCAAGGTGAGGTCTTTGGCAGGTAAGACCTGCTCTCCAACTGAGAGCATCACAGGGAAGTGATACCTTCAGAAGACCTGCTCGCTCACTGAGAGCATCATTAAGATGTGATACTCGCAGAAGGTTTGTTTACAATCGAAATATCAAAAACAGCAAAACGGTAATGAGGACAATCTGTGCGAGGTAGAGGATGCCGATCACCGACGACTCCGAATAGCCGTGATAGACCATGATATACGGCAGATGATCCTTGCCACCCTGAAAGATATTCTGCTTGTGGAGCAGCCGCCGAAGAATGACAAACGATGTATCAATAATCGGATAGCCGACGCAGACCGTGGCGAACCACGCACCATGGTAGAGATGTTCGGACACATTCGCCGTGAAAATCGCCGAAATTGCAATCAATGCACCCAAAAGATGCGCGCCGCAATCGCCCATAAATATCCGCGCCGGATGGGTGTTGAACCGTAAAAAACCAAGACATGCACCGAATGTGAGCGCCGCTGCCAATGCGCCCTCGCGTGATGAAATACTGAGAGAAATTACCCCCAAAAAAAACGCCGATATCGCCGATAATCCACTGCTGAGGCCGTCCATACTGTCACTAAAATTCACGGCATTGACGACAAAAACAATCCATGAAGCCGTGATAATCTGATCCCAAATCATACTCCCCGTCAGATGAAAAACCAGCCCGCCCGAAACAATAATGACCGCCGCTGCATACTGAAAGAGTAATTTTAACCGTGGCGTCAGGCGCAGACAATCATCAATTACACCAGCGGCAAATAAGAGCCCGATACCAAGCGCCGGAAATATCCCAAGCGAATACGGAGAGACTATCGCACCGCCACAACATCCGATAAACATCGCAATTCCACCGAACGAAACCGTTGGCCTCGTGTGCCAGCGGTCCGATGTCGGCATTTTGTATACTTTGTGTTTTTGAAGGAAGGTAGCAAGGAGTGGAGTAAGGGCGAGAACAAACAACGCCGTAGCAGCACACGTCGCAAGTGTCACCGCGACGAGATAATGATTGTCGGACATACCGGCACCTAACGATTATGGAACAAATAATTCGTTTGCTTGCCGGCCGAGAGTTGTAAATGAAAAATCATCAAACAATCGAACCAGCTTTTGCCGTGCTGTTCCAAGATTCGCATAATGAGTAAGCCGAAACTTCCAATCCACCGCTACACGCGGATGATCGGGGTCGGCCTCCCAAGGATGAAAATAAAAAACCGCACTTCGGTTCAATTTTTCATAATGCTGTATGTTTAATTTAGTTAAAAAATAAGGATATAACCTGAAATACGCCCCGCCGCTGACGGGGAGAATCACCTTCGTTGCAAAGGCGCGTACACTGATCGGAAATTCAAGAATCTTTCCGGAAGGAGTGTCAATAATAATCGGCTCTCGAGAGAAATTGGGAATCCCATAGCGCACATTCCGCATGGGGAATATACTCGAGTCATACTGAAATCCAAGTTGTGCCAGCACTTCAAGTGCCCATTCCGATGAACGGGTTATCGAAAAGTACGGAGCGCGGAACCCGCGAACAGCGCATCCGGTCATGTCTTCCAATAGTGCCTTTGCCGCGTAAGTCTCTTCATGAAATTTCTGTGGATTCGAATCATACACAAATGTATGATGAAGAGCATGACTTCCAATCTCATGACCACAGGCAACACACTGCCGGAGAAGGTCCGGATACTGCCGGGCAGCGTCCCCAAGCCAAAACATGGTCACTTTAACTGACGAGCGCTCGAAAAGTTCCATCAGAAAATTCATTCCAACCTCCATTCTCTGTTCCCGGGGCTGCGAAATCGGAATACCATGATACCAGTCCTCGACATCGAGAGAGAAAGTATGTTCTATACGCTTATGCATGTTATGTGAATCAACTGCCATGACTCTATCGCTTGGAAGGTGGGCTCGGGAATTTTTTTGTGCCAAGTTACGGATAATTATTTTCACCTGACATACTGTTGTCAATTTGGATGGTTAATTTTGCGGAAACTAATGTTTGTTCTAATTTTTAGGTTGATGACCATGGA
>JBPOHH010000209.1:0-4280 GCA_052035765.1 Bacteroidota bacterium | reverse complement strand
GTCAAAGATCGCAGCATCGACTTCGGAGTAGGACTCTCGGGGAATGTTCGCTTGGAAGTGTTTGATTATGTAGGGAATTCTGTGCTTGTTGTATCAGATGGTGCGCTTGAAGCAGGCGAGTATTCTGCTGGGCTTGACTTGCCGGTGGGTGTGTATTATTGTCGTCTTCGTGCTGGTTTGTATGAGCAGGTCGGGAAGGTCTTGATTGCGTGGTGAGGATTTTTAACGCAAAGACGCAGAGGCGCGGAGAGTTCATTGCGACCTTTGCGCCTTTTGCGTTAAAAAGTCACCTGCACGATGTAACTACTGCACAGTCAGTTTTAACACGAAGGCACGAAGGAACAAAGGTCACAATAAGAAAAAAAACAAACCTTTAGCCGGGTATTGAGCGCAGTCGAAATGCGACTTTACGGCAAAAAATATTCTAACTTTGAATTGAAGAAAAAGTAATGTAATTTAGCATTGTAGTTGTATTGTTTCATTACATGTTAGGAATATCTCCATGCCAAGTACTCCAACACAGAGCAAAAAGCCCAAATTCTACGGTTACGCTCTTCTCGCCGGCGCTGTCGGTGGCGCAATGCCATCGATCGTTAATCTGAGTTTTTCGAATCAATCCATCGGGAATATTGCCGGCGCACTCTTGGGTACGTCGGTGTTTATGTTCTTTGGCGCTTTGGTCGTGTTTTTTTATCAGGAAGAAAACATGAAAACTGCGCTCGCCATTGGTGCATCGCTTCCGGGGATACTACAAGGACTCACGAAGTCGAATCATACCATGAGCGCGGAATTCTCCTTTAGTTCGCCGATGACGGCGCAACAGCAGCCCGTGGCACAGGAGCGTGTCACTTTCATCGTCGATCAGGAGAGTACGGCGGATGCTAAAGAACTCACCGCTAACCGATTAAAAAGTAAGAATTTGTGGTTTTCAACGCCCACTGTATCACCCCTCCATTATCATCATGGCATGACAACCGATACCATTTTTGTCGATCTTCCCTCCGGAACAAGTGAAGTGCGGATTACCCCGGGCGGCGGCTACGACAAGAATAATGCGCTCGTCATTTCCGCCGAAACGCTCCGCAAAAAAGTCGTGCATCTGAAATTTGCCGATAATGGATTCTGGCAATCCTTCTGGCAATCCGCCGGGAATGACCGCGTGCCAAGCTATAAAATTACTCTTTCCGACGAGAAATAAACATCTATTCTATTCAATTTCCAAAGGAGGTTTCATGAGATTTCTACGCTCTACTCGACAGGCAATGATTGCTGTCGTTGCCGTTCTCCAGCTTTCATCCTGCGCGACCTTTTCTCTTGAAGGAGGCGACACGGGGTCCAATACCGTCACAAGACGCACGGAAGTAGTTTATTTGTATGGGCTTGCAGGTCAGCCTGACATGAGGAATCTCTGCGGACAGAATCTTCCGCCGGGCACGCAAGCCAATAAAGCACTGGCGACCGTGAAGGTAAAAACGAATCTGCTCTACATGCTCTGCGCGACCATTACGCTCGGTATGATTCAACCGCTTGATATAGAATACACATGCGCAGTGCCGTGTGTGAACGAACATTAAGAATATCAATCCACCCACAATAAACGAAAGGAGCACCTCATGTATATTATTGACAATGGGAGCACGCAATGGTCCAATCTCCACCGAACGATTGTCGATCTTCCGGTCACACTCAAGACGCTGTATAATCCGCCCATCAGTTCACTTGCATCGCTGCAACCCTTATGGGATGAAGTAGAAGACCTTATCGAGACAACGCCCGGCAGAATCCGCGCCTATGGCGCACGGTGGTCGCTCTCATCGGCCGGTTCAGCCGATAGCAATGGCGTGATGCTCGAAACGGCGAATCTCAATCAAGTCTTTCGAATGAATACGTATCTTCATGGTAATTATAGCGGTTCGGCTGATACCATTCGCTACTTTCAGTCCGGAATAAGCGTTCGGGCTGTGAATGATTTTCTCGGCAGTAGGGGATATGCACTCAAAACTTCCGGAGCAAGCGACGGGCAAACACTCGCAGGAGCAATTTCGACGGGAACCCATGGCTCGGCATTCAATGTCGGATCGATGCAGGAAGCAGTCGTGGGAATACATGTACTTTGCGGAAAAGGGAGGAATTACTGGGTGGAGCGGAGCTCGTATCCTGTGGGGAATCAACAGCTTATTGAAGCACTCGGAGCAACGCTGATGAGTGATGATGACGTGTTCAACGCGCTCTTGGTGAGCTTCGGAAGTATGGGAATTATCGTGGGATATGCACTGGAATTCGAACCCGTTTATACGCTCGAACTCTACCGCGAGCGAGTTTCTCATGCGGATGCGGCGGCGTTTTTGACGCAGTTGATTAGTCCTGCAAGCGAACTCAACACCTCGGCAATTGAGTTAATTATTCCGGCTATCGGTAAAAATCCGCAGGACCTCCATCATATCGAAGTCGATGTGAATCCACATGATAGCACTGCTGCTTTTGTGAGTATCATGTACCGCTCGAGTGATATGACCGAGGTGCCGTTTTGCGATGCTTCCGGTGTGCCGGGTAATGAAACGATTACCATCATCGGCGACACCGTCAATGCGCTGGGAGATGTCTTTGGTGCATGGCTGACGGGAACACTTATTCCATTGTTTTCATCGACAATTTCGGGACAATTTCAGGTGTGTAAGCCGTTTGTCCGCCTGCCTCGGGGGAAGATGTTTGCCCCGACGACGGCGACCGGCGGTATCATGTCTGTCGAGCTTGGTATCGCGCATACGGATGCTGTCAAAGCACTCAATATCTTGACGACGCTGAATTCTTCGACTCCATTTGCAGGGGCTTTTGCGTTTCGTTTTGTAAAGCAAACGCAGGCAACGCTTGGATTTACTGCATTCCCTGTGTCATGTTGCATCGAGCTGCCCGGTGTCGGAATGACCGATACCGAAGAGTTTTATACGCAGGTGTTTGCAAGGCTTGAATCTGCATCGATTACCTTTACGCTCCATTGGGGACAAATGAATGATTATGCTTCCGGTGGCGATGTGAAGGTACGTTCGCGCTGGGGAGATACAGCCGTCAATTCCTGGATCACTGCCCGTGAACGTCTCTTACCGACCAAACAAGTACGTGATCGATTCTCGAATGACTTACTCGAACATTGCGGGTTGAATCCAACGGTATCACCGGCAGGTAATGCTGCGGTTATCGCCGGGGTGCTTGATTCGTAATCGTATCGAATGTCAAAGTAAACTGTAAATCCACTTTAATACTGTTGTCCAACGAAAGGAGAATTCACCATCCGGAGCACATCGCTCGATAGTGCCCGAAAGCTGTTGCCAAAATTAGAGAATATCAGCTTAGTATATATAGTAGAAGGAGATGAATGAACATATCTGTTTGACAAACTCATATCATTATAACCATTTACAAAGGAGTCTTTATGCCTACCACCGACCCAATTAATGTCGTCATCATTCATGGCTGGAGTGATGATTATCAATCCATGGTCAAATATTTCGATCAGCCGCTTAAAGAGGAAGGGTTCCTGCCGCATTATATCAACTACGACTCACTCGAAGATGCTGCGACGCTGGAAGATATTGCGGAGGGAATGTTTCAGAAATTATGTTTGAAAGAGTTTAACTCTACGCCTGTCATTGATTTACTTCATCAGCCGGGGCGCACTCTGCGTTTTATTACGCATAGTACAGGCGCGCTCGTCGTGCGGCAGATGATGAAGCAATTTGCCTGGTATAATGATAATCAGGGAATTGCTGCACGCATTGAGTCGATTACGTTCCTTGCACCGGCGAATTTTGGTTCGCCTCTTGCCCACAAAGCACCATCGCTCCTCGGTCGTATTGCCAAGGGAAATAAAAACCTTGAGGATTTTGGCGAGGTTGGAATTCACATCCTTGAGTCACTCGAGCTCGCCTCGCCACGGCAATGGGAATTAGCCGATTTTGATTTATTTGGCGGGGGAAATACGCTCTATGGCGCTGATGGAATTCGCGCTTTTGTGCTGACCGGCGGCGCGGGCTATGGCGGCATTCGGAGCTTTATCAACGAAGACGGCACCGACGGCACGATTGTCGTAGCGGGTGCGAATCTCAATTCACGGAAGTATGTGCTTGATTTTGTTCATAATAAATCGAGTATTGCATGGCATCCGGGGCAGCCGGTGATTCCATTTAAAATCTATCCCGAGCTCACGCATGCGAGTATTCTGGAATGGAAAAACTGCGGAACGGATGTGGTGCGGTGTTTGAGGGCGAGTGCGGCTTCGTATA
>JBPOHH010000014.1:0-7122 GCA_052035765.1 Bacteroidota bacterium | reverse complement strand
TTTCGTACTCCTTTTGGGGTATATTTGTCGTCAGTGCGGTGTTTACGGCGGTGGTGCTGATATTTTCCGAACCTATTGCGCATTATTTCCCCGAACTCTATGCTATGTATGGTACATCCATAATTCTCATCGCGGCGTTTATTCCGCTGTGTGATGTGCTTACTTTTATTCCGTACGCAGTATTGAGGATGAATCGCCGCGCTAAGACCTTTGCAATACTCAAGATAATGACTGTTGCCGTCAATGTGGGCGCGACTTTTGTGCTGGTCGTGAGTTTCAAAATGGGTGTGCGCGGGATTATTATCGCCGGGATTATCTCCTCCGGAATTGCGCTCGTGGCGTTTGTGCCGACGATTCTTCGGTGTCTTGCGCCGCTTCGGGACAAAAAGCTGTTTCGGGAGATGCTTGCTTTTGGGCTGCCAACGCTGCCGTCTGCTCTTTCGTTAATGATGCTGCAGCTTGCCGACCGTCCGATTATGAAGTTACTTGCAGGCGCGGAAACGCTTGGTATGTATAGTGTTAATTACCGGCTTGGCATACCGATGATGTTACTGGTGGCGGTCTTTGACTTCGCATGGAAACCATTTTATCTGGGTCATCACGAGGAAGCCGACGCGCCGAAGTTATTCAGCCGGATTCTGACATATTTTACGCTTATCTGCGCCGGTGTGTTTCTCATGGTGAGCTTTGGCATGCAGTACATCGTGCAGATGCCGTTTGTGGGTGGGAAATTTATCCATCCTTCGTATTGGAGCGGACTTGGGATAATTCCAATCATCATGGGCGGGTATTTTTTCAATGGATTATTTGTGAATTTCGCGGCGGGTTTTCATATTCAAAAGCGCACGAAATTCCTGCCTATTGCGACCGGACTTGCTGCCGTGACGAATGTCGGGCTGAATTTCTTACTCATTCCGTACTATGGTATTTACGGCGGAGCATGGGCGACGTTTGGCGCGTATTTTCTGAGTATGCTTGTGCTGTATGCGTACTCGCGGAAGATTTATCCGATTGCTTATGAATGGCGGCGGGTGTTGGGAATTATCGCGCTCACGCTTGCGGTGTATGGGGGAGTCGAGTGGGGAATGCCGGATCGTGTGTGGAGTAAATTAGTAGGATTTATAGTATTTGTGCTTATGCTCTGGGTGTTTAAATTCTTTAATGCCGATGAAGTGCGGGCACTGAAGCGGGTGCTGCGGAGAGCGTAGCTAGTGAAGAATGGCACGCTGATTTTGTATGATTGTTTATGATGGAAGATGATTTTTGTGGTTGAATTGCCAATGACTCATCGTCCTCCTCAATCGCGTTAGCGATGACATATCGGTAGAAATGAGGACGAGTGCACGAGTAAGTCCCGTAGGGACGGAATGTTATAGAATTGATATATCGTCCCTACGGGACTTCGGGGCATATCAGAATCTCGTTTTCTACCGATATATCGTCCCTACGGGACTTTGGTACCATACGATTTTTGGCATTCATTACTTAGTACCACAAACATTGTCAGAGAACCATTATTATGATTGAAGATGATTGTATCTGAAGTTGAGATTATATTGTATGTTGAAGATCAGGCGCGTAGCCGGGACTTGTATGCTGCAATGCTGGGGCTGGTTCCAACGCTGGATGTACCGGGAATGACGGAGTTTACTATATCAGCTACACTCAAGCTTGGACTCATGCCAAACGCGGGGATTGCAACAATACTGGGGGATACGATGCCGCATCCGAGAAGTGGAACGGGTATTCCGCGGTGTGAACTCTACCTTAAGGTCGCCAATGTTGAGCAGGCATATAGCAATGCGCTTTTGGCAGGTGCACATTCGGTGAGTGAGCCGGCGCGGCGTTCGTGGGGTGATGTGGTGTGCTATGTGGCTGATTATGATGGACATATCATTGCATTTGCAAAGGCGTCTGATATTGATTATTTGTGAAGATATCACACTATATTTCAAACGAATTCATTTATTTAAGGAACACTTTATGCCGACAGAATTACAAATTGAAAAAGTAACGCCCGAAAATTTCGAGACTTTATTCACGCTCATCACAGCGCTTGCTGACTTTGAGAAGCTCGACCCGCCGGATGCGGAGGCGAAGCTGCGCTTGCGAACGCATTGTTTTGCCAATAAGCCGAAGTTTGAGTCATATTTAGGGTTTTTGGACGGTAGGGCAGTGGGATATGTGATTATTTTTGAGACGTATTCGAGTTTTTTGGCGAAGCCGACGCTGTACCTGGAGGATTTGTTTGTGCTGCCGGAGGCGCGCAAGCAGCAGGTGGGATATCGGTTGTTTAAGTTTCTTGTCGATCTCGCTCTTGAGCGCGGATGCGGGCGCATGGAGTGGCAGGTGCTCGACTGGAATGTCAATGCAATTGATTTCTACAAGCGTTTGGGTGCGAATCACTTAGCCGGATGGTATCCTTATCGTCTGACGGAGGAGGAGATGAGGAGATTGGGGGGAGAATACTGCAAGTAGTTAATTAGGTGAATTGATTCAAAATTGTATTCCCGTATAAAAAAACGCCCTGCTATCCCAAAATAGCAGGGCGTTTTTATTTTTGAGAATCAACTCGCAATTCCCTACCGCGCCACGACAAACGGCTTGGTCACCACACCCGTTGCAGTGCGGCACTGCGCAAAATAGACTCCGCTTGCAAGAGTCGATATATCAATTACTTGTGAGCTATTTATATTAATAGACTCACTGCTGATAGCTACTTCCATACCCAAGCTATTCATCACTTTAATCTCTGAAATATTGTCTATTCCGGAAATTGTGAAGGTTGTTGATGCCGGATTTGGGGAAATGGTGATATCTTGTGATATCACCGACTCCTCGCCAACACTCGACGCTCTTGGACGAAGGCGCGTAATCTGCATAGGCGTTTCGGCATCAAATGATCCAAATGTATTTATGCTATTACAGACAAACACAATGTCACCCTCCGGTGTCTCGGCAAAGTTGCGGATAATATTCCAATATCGTGCTCTGCCGGTTGTATAGTACCAAAGTACTTCGCCCTCCTCGCTCACCTTGCCAATCAAAGCATAGCGCTCTTCATTGTTATAATCTGCTTTACCTTCGCTGGTTTTGGTATATAATTCACTTCGAAGAATATAACCACCTGTAGCAGATTTTTCCAGTGTGCAATCTCTAAATCTCAGGTCTTGTACAATCTTGGGCTTCCGTTCCCACAAGACCTTGCCGTCTTTATCAAACTTCTTCAGGACGAGCTCATAATTTTCGTCCTTAGCAGAAACGAGAAAATTTCCTTGTTCATCCGGAAGTACTGAACTAAAAGTGCCTGAAGGAATGATATTTTTTTTGAGTAAGGTAAAATCACGGGAATATTGAAGAACAGCCATACTATAGACATACTTTGGCGTATATCCAGAATAACATGCGATAAATGTATTATCCGAATATGGAAAAATTCCACGGAATGCCGAGCGGTCTCCAGTTGTTAGCTCACTGTTAACAGTTATGCTATCAATTACTTTCGTCATATCCGCATCAACAGATTTAACGGTAAAAAATTTTTCCACCGGATGGACATAGAAGACTTTGTCGGAAAATACAGAGTAAACAAAATCGAAAGAATAAGATTCAAGTATTCCACGAGATGATTTTTTTTCTACCACTATCCCATTAGGAGAGATTGTAGTACGTTCTGGCATCTTCATACCAAAAAATATTGAATTCTGATATTTTAGTCCTTCTAAGCCATAAAGTACAATATCTTTATTGGCGCGTTCGGAAATCTGTAGAAATTTAGATAGAATTTTTGGGTTGGTTGTATCATCACTATCATAATCTCGATCAATTGTCCATTCAATCGTACCATCATTCGTAAACTTTGTGAGGTATCCACCGGTTCGCAGACTTGACAAATAAAAACTACCATCCGAAGCTCTAAAAAGTGCCTCAGATGTGACATCTTTATTCCCGGGATTAGGATAGATTTTCTGCCATACGGTATCCACTGCTCCGACAGTAGTGGTAATAAAGTTCAAGTCGTATTGAGCGAGCGAGGTACCACCTTTGACAAGCGGTACTGTCGGCTGCACTTGACTCATTCCCTGCGATATACAGATACTCATAAGCAGGAGTGATGTTGTTAGGATATTTTTCATGATGCTGTTGTCTCCATTTGAAAACTAGTCGGATTCTTCACAGTTAAACGGCATACAGCCGGAACGATAGCGAATGATGCATGGGAAGGGAGGAACGAAAGTCGCATTACCCTCGCATTGAACAGTTCCGCCGCCAACAGACCAACTTTCGCACACACGTATAATACCACTATTATAACACATCTTACGTGATAAAATACAGCATCCCTCCATTGAACAATCTTCAAAATAATAGGTAATAGGGCATAATGAAGTGCCCGTTGAGCCGGCTCCCGAAGTCTCAATTTCTTCGTAACACTTTGCCCAAATGGTGATAACTTCCACCACTCCGGCAATAGAATTACAACTCGGGTCTGGCTCACTACAGTCAAAGTCCGTGGGCGTTGAATTATTATTTCTAAAATCAAGGAATTTAACTTCTCCGAGCCGCTTCGCTCCTTGAATCCATACTTGTTTTGTGATTACTTGTGCAGCCGTCCAATTATCATTATCCATATATGTTTGTAGGGTTGCTGCCCAAGCACAGGTAGTAGGATCGGGTAAAGTCCAACTTATTGGTTTTATTTGTATCTTATTTCCACAATACCTAAACTTATAACCGAAGGTAACGTCGCAGGTTACACCGTTGATAGTGATTGGGACTGTTTGAGTAGTGGTAGCCCACAATGACCATGAATGTGGAGATACGCAATAATCATCTGCATTGCACGAAGCATTTTGAGCAAGTACTGTAGTTGTAATAAAGGAGAAGCCGAATAAAAGAGCGCAACAGAAAATTGCGAAACGAAGTTTAAGGTTTGTTTTCATGTTTGTTTATCTGATTTGATGAGAGAAGGGGTAAATAATTAATACGGAGCAAAGGTTAAATAAGTTATAAAGAATTAAATAGGTTGGTTGGTTTATGGTGTAGCCAAATTATCGGTAGGTGGAGAGCGGTTTCGTCTTAAGCTACGAAGAAGATTCAAACAAGTCAGCCCGCAGCCCGCAGCCCGCAGCCCGCAGCCCGCAGCCCGCAGCCCGCAGCCCGCAGCCCTGCAAGTACTGCTATAAAATATGTTGGCTAATCTACCCATAAAAAAGGTATTTAGTTGAATATTGTGAACTTGGAATACAACTTACTAAAATGTTCACTATCATGCAAGGAAATAGTCAGGATTTTAGACATGTTAGCACGATTATTGAGGCATAAATTACAATTCTAACAAAAGAACTAAAAATCTGAACGAAAAGTGAACAATTCGATGAAAAACAATTAAGTTGATTAAGAAGGGTGAAGTTCCGATTTTTGTAGTAGATATTTGTCCAACTATTGCCGAAAGAGCGTTTATTTAATGGCTGATCCTCTGCCGCTTGCACGCCAAAATGCCTCCCAAGTGAATTCTAACTCCCGACTCTTTGTGCTTGATTTAGCACGCTGCGTCGCCATGATTATGATGATTCAAGGTCATACCCTTGATGCGCTTACCGACCCACAACTGCTTAATATTCATGAATTTCCGTGGAATATCTGGAATTTTATCCGCGGCTTGACGGCTCCGGTGTTCCTGATCGTCTCGGGCGCTGTCCATGTGTTCGCCATGAAACGCGAACCCTCCGGCAGAATGAACGAAGCAACGATGATGAAACGCATAAGATGGGCTCTGCTGATCATGAGTGTCGGATATTTACTCGTTTTTCCGGCGAATAGAATATTTGACCTGCCGTATCTCAATTACGGAGCGTGGAAACAGTTTTTCCAGACGAATATTCTGCAGCTCACCGGGGTCGCTCTTCTGCTCGTAGTATGGGCATCGCGCTCGACACGTTCCGTGAAATCGCTCGGCATTGTTTCGGCTCTCGTAACGCTTGGTATATTTGGACTTACACCATTCATGCATGCAGTAAATTGGTCGGAATTCATGCCCGAACCGATTTCTAGTTTCCTGAGCTATCAGCATGGTTCGCTCTTTCCTATCTTTCCGTTTGCCGGTTTTCTCTTCGCCGGCGTCAGCTTTGGCGCATATCTCAAGTCCATGACCGCCGAAGAACGTGATGAATTCCTCCTCAAAAAAAGCGCAATCTATGGCGTGATTGTTCTCGCATTCGCCGGAGTAAGCGCATTGATTCTTAGCCAATTACCACTGCCGAATCATGATTTTATGATGTCGAATCCCGCGTTTATGCTCATCCGCATCGGTCTGATTCTCATTATATTTACCCTCATGGCGCGCCTCCACAGACGTATAAGCGCTTATCGTGAAATCTACTCATTCTTCAGTAAAAAATCATTCCATGTCTATATCGTGCATTTGCTGATATTATTCGGCACGCCGTGGTTCTCGAGTTTTGGACGTATTTATGCAAAGTCGCAGGATATTACTACCGGGTTTTTAGCTGCTTTCTGCGTGATATCTGTTACCCTCGCCACGATTTACCTCAGCGATTATATTCAAAAAAATGTTTATCGCGCTTCCGAAATTATGCGCTTCTCTCTCGGCACAATGCTCGTGTATGCATTGCTTCGATGAGAATGACCATCGTAATTCAAAAGGCGAACAGTGATGTTCGCCTTTTGTTTTTTGGCATGATAATTCAGTTTGATTCGAAGTATATGTTCTCTCATGTACGCGATAGCACGTATATTGCAGTACTTTACAAGCCCATAGCAAACGTTATAGGGCGAGTCTTCCATGCGATTGTGAGTAAATTTTATGCCTTCAATATCCGAGATACCATCCGATAAACCTGTGGAAATCCCTACGATAGACACTGCTGAAATAGGTGAATTCCTCCCGGGTGCCGGTCAATTTGCGCAAACGCGTGAAGAATATATCCGCACGCTTGAAGTAGCACTTCAATTACTCCAACGCGAAGTCGAGAATCTACGACAGCAGCGCCGCAGTGTCGATCAGCCGGCACCGGTATCGGTATCGACAAAGCCGGAGACCACGTATGGTTTGCTCCAGAATGCCACGACAGTTGATGAAGTAATATTTCAATTACAAAA
>JBPOHH010000439.1:0-2180 GCA_052035765.1 Bacteroidota bacterium | reverse complement strand
GGCGAGGCAATTAAAAAGCTGATTAACATCCATAAATTACCGGCCGAACGTGTGATCGCCATCGTCGATGAATACAATTTCCCTGTCGGCAAAGTGCATATCAAATCAGGAGGTTCGGACGGTGGACATAATGGCATCACCTCCATCATCGAAGAGCTTGCTACCATGAATTTCTGGCGTATGCGCTGCGGTATCGGCAAGAATTTCCCACCCGGCGGAATGGTCGAGTACGTGCTAGCGAATTTTGCGAGCTATGAAAATGAAGAACTCAACACAATGATTACAAGAGCATGCGAGAGCTTGGAGTTTTTTATTTCGGCAGGCGCGGCGCGGGCTATGCAGAAAATTAATGCAGGGCTGGAATTGTAACCTGAACGGGCATTTCGGCTGCGCTCAATGTCCGTTTTTTGGTATGTTTTATAATTCCTTCTAACGGGCTTTTTTATAATTCCTTCTAACGGACTTTTTTATAATTCCTTCTAACGGACTTTTTTATAATTCCTTCTAACGGGCTTTTTTATAATTCCTTCTAACGGGCATTGAGCGAAGCCGAAATGAACGTTTTTTGGTATGTTTTATAATTCCTTCTAACGGGCTTTTTTATAATTCCTTCTAACGGGCTTTTTTATAACTCCTTCTAACGGGCATTGAGCGAAGCCGAAATGAACGTTATTGCCAGTCGGGTCAGGCGCAGCAACTGACACGACTGAAAACTAAAAAAATTCCAAAAGCCGGGCATTGAGCGAAGCCGAAATGAACGGCGATTCAGCAATTTATCCTACTACAACATCCAACTATCGAGGTACTTATGAACAGAATTCTCAATTTTATCGGCGGTGAATTCCTTGCGCCCGTGTCGGGTAACTATCTTAGTAATTACGAACCTGCCACCGGCGCCGTCTATTCGAAAGTGCCGGACTCCGATGAACGGGATGTGGCACGTGCCGTCGAGGCAGCAAAGCGTGCGTTTCCGGCATGGGCTGCTACGTCGCTCGAAGAACGTTCGGCAATAATGCTGAGAATTGCTGCGATGATTACCGAACGTCTCGATGAACTCTCTCTCGCTGAGTCGATTGATCAAGGGAAGCCCGTCTGGCTTGCAAAAAGTATGGATATTCCCCGCGCGGCGCAGAATTTCCATTTTTTTGGAACGGAGATTCTCCATTTTGCGAGTGAAGCGCATCCGACGACGGGATTTTTGAATTATACACTGCGTTCGCCTATCGGTGTCGTAGGTTGTATATCTCCCTGGAACTTACCGCTCTACCTCTTTACCTGGAAAATAGCACCCGCAATCGCGACCGGTAACTGCGTCGTTGCCAAGCCGTCGGAATTAACGCCTATGACCGCGTATCTGCTTGCCGGTATTTGCAAAGAAGCCGGACTCCCCGATGGCGTGCTGAATATCGTGCACGGCCTCGGACATGAAGTAGGCACGGCAATGACCGAACATCGCGATATCCACGCAATTTCATTCACCGGTGGCACCAATACGGGACAGAAAATTGCCCGGATTGCGGCGCCGATGTTCAAAAAACTCTCGCTCGAGCTCGGCGGAAAGAATCCGAACATCGTTTTTGCCGATTGTAATCTAGACGATGCCGCGCTCACTTCTGCCCGCGCTGCATTTACGAATCAGGGAGAGATTTGCCTGTGCGGTTCGCGGATATTTATCGAGCGGAGTATTTATGCAGAATTCCTCGAAAAATTCCTGCAGAATGTGCAGAAGTTCACCGTTGGTGACCCGCTCGACCCGGCAACCCGTCAAGGAGCGCTGGTCTCGCAGGGACATCTCGAAAAAGTATTGAATTATATTCAAATAGCGAAAGAAGAAGGCGGCACAATCGCACACGGCGGACGCCAAATTCACCCCGAAGGTCGCTGCGCGAATGGTTGGTTCGTCGAGCCAACAGTGATTGAAGGTCTCGGCGCTGACTGTAGAATTAATCAGGAAGAAATATTCGGTCCCGTCGTCTCGCTCGTGCCCTTCGACACTGAAGACGAAGCGCTCGCAATGGCCAATTCCACGACCTACGGCTTGGCAGCAGTCGTGTGGACAGAGAATCTCTCGAAAGCGCACCGCGTGGCTGCAAAATTAGAAAGCGGTATTGTATGGATTAACTGTTGGATGGTACGTGACTTACGCACTCCCTTCGGCGGCGTGAAGCATTCCGGTGTAG
>JBPOHH010000742.1:0-7490 GCA_052035765.1 Bacteroidota bacterium | reverse complement strand
CTCGACGATGCCCGTACCAAAACACTCCTCTCCGAAAATGCAGCTCGGGAGGCAAAAGAAGCCAATAAAAATATCAGTGAATTGGTGTATCACATTTCGGAAACAGTCGAGACGACGGCAACAGCTACGGCACAGATATCGGCAAGCTTCAGCAGTATGACCTCCGGCGCCATGCGTCAATCGGAACAGGCAGGGAATGTAGCAGCCGCCGTCGAAGAAATGACATCGAATATTATCGAAGGGAATCGTGCGATGACTCTTGCTGTCGAGAAAGCACGACGTGCCGGTGAAAGCGCCAAGAATGGCGGCGATGTAGTGATTCAAACTATTAATGGTATGAATACCATCGCAGAAGTTGTACTTAAATCCGCATCTACCGTTCAAGAACTCGGCAAATCCAGCGAGGAAATCGGTGAGATAGTACAAGTCATTAATGATATTGCCGATCAGACCAATCTCCTTGCGCTCAATGCAGCCATCGAAGCAGCACGAGCCGGCGAACAAGGTCGAGGATTCGCTGTCGTAGCCGATGAAGTACGCAAGCTCGCCGAGCGCACCGCCGAAGCTACCAAGCAAATCGGGGCTATGATTAAACGAATTCAACGAGATACGGCAGGCGCTGTATCGTCTATGCAAGTTGGTACTCAAGAAGTCGAGAACGGAAAAACCCTCGCCGACCGGGCAGGTGAGTCACTGAAAGAGATTATTACCGTTTCGGAAGATGTACAGACGCTGATTGCTCAGCTTGCTCGGGCTAGCTCCGAACAAGAAACAACGAGCGCTGACATTGCCCGGAATATTCAGCATATCTCCTCCGTTGCTATCGAGAATAAACGCGCAATCGACGAAGTGAATTTTGCAACCGACGACCTTTCCCGCCAAATGATAAATCTGCGGAATATTATTACCAGATTCGGTGCGTCGGCGATTGCCGAAAAAAAATCGGAAGAATTCCTGAAAGTCAAGCAATTGCAAAGTGCGGGTCATTAATACTTCCGAGCTCCATGCCGGCGAAGAATTTTCGGTAGATTTACCCCGTAAAGGATGTCTCATGAAGTACCCCTTGATTGGAGTCCGATACGATGACACGTAAAAATATCGTATGATACTGCAGGAGCTTGCATTCTATGAGTAACTGCACTGAACGTAGGCAAAAAAGAACCAAAGCAATACTCCGCCACGTACTTTGAAGAGAAAAGTGGCGGATATTGTTTTTATCAAGTGCCGGTACCGCACGCGTAGCGAAGCAGGTAGCTCTGAACAGCTGCCAGGGGAGAAAACAGCAGCTACCGCAGGGCATCTCTATACTCCACACCGTACTTCTATTCATCAACATGAATAGAGAGGAAATTATAGGTGCCGACACAAGGAATCGTCGTAAATTATTCAGTACCCCTTACCAACTCAAGCGGTTGCGCTCAATAGGCGTAAATAGCTCATTCTTCGACCGTGCCCACAAGCTGAGGTAATGAAGATTGGCTCGGCGTACTTCAAAACGGACGTTACTCTTTGGTGTGGCAGGAAAAAGAGGGATGAGTTCGATTCAACCTATACTATAAACGATGCGGCGGTGCTATTAAAAAGTGTACGATTTGTTATATATTAATTATTAAAGGAAGTTATAATGTATCTGTCTATTAAAGCAAAAATTTTCATCGGTATCAGTATTCTGATTGTATGTTCGTTGATTCTCTTTCGGGTAATGAATTCCGGAATCGATTCGACGTATGAATCTGCATCGAAGGCACGTCATTTTACCGAACACGGCAGTGTGATGCACGAAATTGAATACCTGACAGCGGAGGGGCATTTGTGGTTTGAAGAACGCATGAGCGGCGACACGACCAATGACGTCAATGAATGCTACAAACGCTGGGAAAATTCTATCAAAAACTGTGAAATACTAACGAATGGCGGTGAAATAAAGAACCGGAAGATTACGGCAATTGAGAATCCCGAGGTCAAATCCAAGCTGTTGGCTGCCTCCGAAGCACTCAAAGAACTCGTTCGCCTCGGCAAACTTCGTTTTGCAGCATTATCGTCAAAAGTAAAAGCCATCGGTGATGATTCGGACCAAAAGTTCGACGCCAAGTACGAAATAGCCATTGAAGCACTCGACGAGGCCGAAGGAATGCAACAAAAAGCTATTACAGATATAACTGCCGCAGCTGCAACAAAATACGACGAGAGTCATTCGCAGGCGGTGATAACCCTTATTGTGATTTCCGTCATCGGTGTTTTGCTCATGATTCAGCTGTATTTTTCAGTGCTGAGACCAATATCGCAGCTTGCCAAGACGACCGATATCGTCACCGCCGGAGATTACACTGCCGAGATATCCTATAAAAGCAAGGACGAGCTCGGTAAGCTTGCTGAAGGATTCCGTACCATGCTTGCAAGTATTAGTGCTTCACAGAAGAAAATCAATATGAGCGAACGATATTTACAAGAAAATGTCCACCGTATCTTAGTTGAGATGGAGCTCTTCGCAGCCGGTGATCTGACCGTCGAGCTCTCGCATGACAAAGATGATGACATCGGTCGCCTTTGCAAAGGATTCACGCTCGCCGTTGAAAAAATTTGTGATACGATGGTTCAGGTTTCTGAGACCGTCGAGACCACCGCATCTGCATCGGCACAAATTGCCGCCAATTCCATGCAGCTCTCAAGCGGTGCGTCGGTACAGGCAGAACAAGCAAGTAATGTCGCCGCAGCTGTCGAGGAAATGACCTCCAATATAATCGAAAGTAACCGCGCTATGTCTCGGGCGCTTCTTCAAGCGAATACTGCCAAAGAAAGCGCCAAAGATGGTGGTGATGTAGTAGTACAGACCATTGACGGTATGAACAAAATTGCCGATGTCGTTCAAAAATCAGCCGCTACCGTTCGCGAACTCGGCAAGTCGAGCGAAGAAATTGGCGAAATAGTACAAGTGATCAATGATATTGCCGATCAAACTAATCTCCTTGCCCTCAATGCTGCTATCGAAGCTGCTCGGGCAGGCGAACAGGGACGGGGATTTGCAGTCGTAGCCGATGAAGTACGTAAGCTCGCCGAGCGAACAGGTGAAGCAACGAAAAAAATTGGAATTATGATTAAGCGTATACAGTCCGAGACATCGGAAGCGGTACATGCTATGAGTGTAGGAACTAAAGAAGTAGAAAAAGGTAAAATACTTGCTGATAAAGCCGGAGTGTCTTTGGGAGAAATTATTCATCTCTCCGATGACGTGCTCTTCACGATATCACAATTGGCAAATGCAATTGCCGAACAAGAAACAACGAGTGCCGATATCGCACGCAGTATACAGCATATCTCTACCGTTGCCTCCGAAAGCAACAGAGCCATCGCGCAGGTCGCGAGCTCTACCGATGATATGTCGCATCTTGCCTCCGTTTTACAAACATTGCTTCGTACCTTTAATACCGATCCGGGAAATGAAGCAGGCAGAGTCGCGAAATTCCATCACAAGCAATTGTCGGCACAATACTTAGCAGGAAAAATCAACTAACCCCGGTATTCGGCAGGACAACAAATAGGTCCATACCCTAAATTTATTAATCTCTGCTTAAACCATTTTCGGCAATGCGTTCTCGTAGCCGCCACCTAAATGGAGCGACATTTAGAAACAGTGTATTCATTATCTTACAATCTCAGGAGAATCTCGTATGAATCGTAGAAACTTCTTTACCCTCGGCGGCACGTCATCGACTACACAGGAAACAGTAGCCGGTCAAATGTTCTCCGGGAGCCAAACGCAGCCCCAATTTGCAACACGGACGACGGCAGGACTTGAGCCCTACGTACCGTCAGCGTCGAATCCGTGGGATTATTCCAAAGCGGCTCATCTCGTGCGCCGCTGTGTGGTCGGAGCCAAAGACAGCGAGATTCGCAAGGCACTCTCCGACGGACTCGATGCTACCATTACCCAACTTCTGACGCCTTTTACCCCATCGCTCGACGATATCAAATCGTGGGCAGGTCAAGACCCCAATGTACGCCCGCCGAACGGAGATAATCAAAGTCCTGAATTTCAAGCATGGCAGAATACAAAATTTGCCCACCGCGATCAGCTCATTAAATGGTGGCTCAAGACTATTGCCACGTCTCCGATGTCGATACAAGAGCGCCTGATCATGATGTGGCACAATCATTTCGCTAATGAGATTAATGTTGTTGACTTTGCTGAGTTTATGCTCACACAGAATCAACTCTTCCGCAAATATATTTTTGGTGATTTCAAGCAGATGGTCAAAGAAATTACCAAAGATCCTTCCATGCTGATCTATCTCGACGGTATTAAGAATTTTAAATCCGGCAATAGAAGTCAGATTAATGAAAACTATGCCCGTGAACTTATGGAACTCTTCACCTGCGGCGTTTCGGACTGGAATAATACTGCCAATTATACGGAAACCGATGTCTCCGAAGCAGCTCGCGCACTCAGCGGCTGGGTGATTAATCCAAGTCCTAAAGGTAACTACTATTTGGGGCTTAGCAGTACATTTACACAATCGCGGTGGGATGCAGGAAGCAAAACATTTATGGGCAAGACCGGCGTCTGGAAAGCAGATGATATTGTCGATATAATCTTTACCGAACGCGCCGACCAGGTCGCCAAATTTGTCTGCACCAAAATTTATCGCGCACTCGTGTATGATATTCCTGATCCGGTTATCGTTTCGGCAATGGCAGATACCTTCCGCGCCAATAACTGGTCGCTCAAGCCGGTGCTCGATCAGCTTATCCGCAGCGCGCATTTCTTTGATCCGACAAATATCGGTGCAATGGAAAAAAGCCCGATTGATTATATGATCGGCGCAGTCAGAATATTCGGTCTGACAGACATACCGGACTTCGACGTCCAGAAAACCGGTCGCATGAGTAATGATTTGTCCATGCGACTCGCAACCATCGGACAGGTACCACTTGCTCCACCAAATGTCAAAGGATGGCCGGGTGGACGCACATGGGTGAGTACTTCTACGCTCCCGATACGTCAGAAATTCATGCTCGATGTGATGGATGCGAAAATCATGCTCCAAAATGTCAAGTATTATAAATTTGATGCCCTTACCTTCGCGAAATCTTTCCCGTCACCCAATGACGCGACCAAGCTTGCTCAAGAAATATCCAATGCCTTGCTCAATGTGCCGCCGACCGAAAAAGAAGCCGCTGCATTGCTCGATGCATTATTACAGGGCGCAAAGACCTATGAGTGGAAAATTGACGACCCTGCGTTTCAGGCAGAAAAGCATATCCGTAATCTTATTAAAGCCATTGTTCAGCTTGCAAAGCACGAACTGTATTAACCCACACTTTTACCTATTAACTCTTCAATTTAAAGGAATATAGTATGAAACGCAGATCGTTTTTACAAAAAGTGGCAGCTACCGGTATCGTATTACCGATGGCATTAGGGTTCCCGAAAGTACGCGCCTTTGCCAAAGCTCCCGAGGGCTCTCCCTTTGCCCGTATTACTTCCGCAAACAAAGACCATATCACCGTCATTCTCCGCCTCGCCGGCGGTAATGATGGCTTGAATACGGTCGTTCCCTATACCAATCAAGACTATTATACGGCACGCGCTGAAGGCAATCTGTCAATACCCGCCAATGAGGTTATAAAGTTGCCGGACTCTTCCACACTGGGCTTGCATCCGTCGCTCGCACCGCTGTTGCCGCTCTACAAAGAAAAGAAAATGGCAATTGTCCAGAATGTGGGCTATGCCAATCAAAATCTCTCGCACTTTCGCTCTACCGATATCTGGCTGTCAGGTTCGGACGCTGAAGTCTATAGCAATTCCGGCTGGTATGCTAAATTCCTCGAACAGCAATATCCCGACTATCCGAATACTCTGCCGACCGATCCGTTTGCAATAGAATTCGGTACATATCTCAGTACGACGTTAATTGGTGAGAAGAACAACATGGGTGTTGCCGTCAGTAACCTAAGCTATGTTCCCGGCTTACCCGATACTGAAGCATCTGCCAACACGCATGCAGGAGACGAAGAAGAGTATGTCCGTGAAATTATCCGTCAGTCTAATATCTTCTCGAATTCCATTATTGCTGCCGGACTCAAGCAAACGACCAACAAAATTACTTATCCCGTGAATAATCAGCTTGGTGTGGCGCTTGCTGCAATCTCGCGAATTATCGCAGCCGGTCTCTCCACCCAAATGTATATCATTAATATCGGCGGCTACGATACGCACTCCGGTCAGCTCGACGGACAAAGCAATCTCCATCAGCAGCTTGCCGATGCAGTCTATGCCTTTCAGCGTGATCTCGAAGCATTCGGTACGGACAAAAAAGTAGCCCTGATGACGATTAGTGAATTCGGTCGCCGCATCGTGTCCAACGGTACCGGTACCGATCACGGTTCGGCTGCTCCAATGTTCGTCATCGGCACAGGCGTCAAAGGCGGTATCATCGGCACCGATCCGAATCTTTCCGATAAAGAAGGTCCCGGTAACCTCAAGATGAAATACGACTTCCGTCAGATATACGCCTCGGTGCTCGGACAATGGTACGGCGCCACGGAGTCGGAAATTACACCCAAAGCGCTCCCGCGTCATTTTGAACAATTACCAATATTCCAAACGACTTCCGGTGTCGATGATTTTGAGACGAATACTTCGCTCCTTGCGCTCGGTCAGAATTACCCGAATCCCGCAAGCACGCAAACAACGATTCCGGTACAGGGAATTCTCAGTGGAATGACGGCACAGTTCAAGCTTACAGCAATTGACGGCCGCGAAGTGATGACGCAGCAAGTGATGCCCGGTCAGACGTCGATTACGGTCGATACCCGCTCGCTTCCGACAGGTTCGTACATTTATTCCATTACCACGGGTTCATCCCGTCGGTCTATGAAAATGACTATCGAGCGGTAGAGCCGAAACTGCTCCAATTCAAAGCCCCGCTTGGAGTTCCAATCGGGGCTTTGTTGTGTAGAATAATGAAGAAGTAAAAAAATATTTGCGTACAATCACCGCGAGTACGATATTGCCGCCCATAGATGTTGTTTTTGAATTTTACCCAAAAAACCATGAGCGAATCCAAGCCATTACCACTCCAATATATGAAAGGCGTCGGACCCAAACGCGCCGAGGCGCTCGCTTCTGCCGGACTGCTCACCGCTGCCGACATGCTCCGCTACTATCCGCGTTCGTATATTGATAGAAATACAGTCGTTACACTCGCCACCCTTGCCATGAAAGCCCGAAAAGCGAATCTCTTTTCCGGTGAAATGGATGTCTCCCGCGCTGAAGAAATTAATGTCAAAACCGAAATCACCGTCGTCGCCCGCATCACCAAAGTGCGCGAAAATACCTACGGAGGCGGCAGCCGTTCGATGCTGATCGCTACCCTCGGCGATGAATCGGGAGGTTCGGCCGAAATGATATTTTTTCAAATGGTCAATTATTTCCGCGTCGCTCTCCGCGAAGGCGCCTTGGTCGTCGTCAGCGGCACGCCGGAATATGA
>JBPOHH010000343.1:0-1922 GCA_052035765.1 Bacteroidota bacterium | reverse complement strand
AAATACGTATCGATCCACGAGTACAGCATATTGACCAAAAAGCTAAACGCAAGAGGGATGGCGAAGGTGCGGAGCGTGGAGTCGATCGGACCATTGAGCAGATCGACCTTTCCTCGCTTGAATTGTTTGGGAGCTGGAGTTTGTTCACTCGGTGCGGACTCTTGCATAACGTCTTAGAATAGTTCGGCTTGAATAATAAAAAAAACAACCTTACCGCAAAAAGTAAGGTTGTTTTCGGATACAATCGGGCGGCTATGACGCAATCTCGGTTGAAATGTTGCCGCTTGATGCGAACTTTCTTGACCTTTATTTAAAATTTAGTGCAGGGAATTTCCGGCGCGCGCTGTATTTTAGTTGTCAATTCTGATATCATTTTTGCAATTGCTCCGAATGATCCCCTTTTTATATACGCTTGCGGCCATCTTATACGGACTTCGTATTTTTACGTTTGTGTTCGGCGCGGCACGCGAGCGGCGCAAGATTATCCCCAATTCCACTGATCCGCTACCATTTGTATCAGTCATAGTGCCGGCGAGGAACGAAGAGTCCAACATCGAAACCTGCATTCAGTCCTTAGTCTTAAGTAATTTCCCGCCCGACAATTTCGAAATCATTGTAATCGACGACCGCTCATCAGATGGTACTGCCGACATTCTCCGCCGACTCGAACAAAAGCTGCCGCTCCTCCGGGTTATCACCCTCGACGAAGCGCGCACGACGACGAATTTACGTGGAAAGCCCGGCGCATTACAAGCCGGTATTGAAGCCGCGCGGGGCGAAATTCTTCTCATGACGGACGCCGATTGTACGGTCGTCCCCGACTGGATAGCCACGATGGCACGACAATTCGACAATCCGCGCGTAGGGCTTGTTCCCTCATTTACCCTCATCAAAGCCAAGACTTTTTTCGAGCAAATGCAGGCAATTGAATGGATTATGAATCACACTATGGCAAGCGCCGGAGTAGGACTCAATCAACCGCTCGGATGTTTTGGAAATAATCTGGCAGTGCGACGCGAGGCATTCGACAGTGTGGGTGGCTATGCGAAAATCCGTTTTTCGGTGACGGAAGATCTTGCACTCTTGCAGGCGATTTTCGCCCGCGGGTGGGAAGTGCGGTATGTATGCAGCAATACAGCCGTCGTCACGACGCTGCCGTGTCAGACGCTCGGCGAGTATATCCGTCAGCATCACCGATGGCTTCGCGGCGGGGTCGATCTCGGCTGGCGGGCAGTGATTTTTGTTGCTTTCTCGGCCTCCCTGTGGATTTGTATTTTGGCAGCTTTCCTCGATGGCGATTGGCTGCTGCTGCCGCTGATATTTGCGATTCGGGTGTTTGGTGATTTTGCCGTGATTTCTCCCTCGCTTGCTATTCTCAAACGGAAGCGTCAGCTTGGCTGGGGATTTCTGGCTGTAGGATTTATTATTCTCCTCGAACTCGTCATTCCGCTTTCATTACTCAAAAAAGAAGTCGTGTGGAAGGGACAAGTGTTTCGGTAACAAAACCTCACGATGTATTTTTCTACTCTTTGTCTGAAATAATAAACCACATAGTGATTCGTTGCATCCTTTCGCCGATTGCGTCGTAAGAGCGCAACGTTTTTTTGTTCCAAATTGCACCCGTATTCTATGCATAAATTACATATCCTTCTTCTTTCCATTGGTTTACTGTTGGCTAGCTCTTCCCTTCATGCTCAGTCTTCCTTCGGCCTTTTCCTCGGACTCTCCACTCCAAGCGACCAAATCAACAATGTCTATAACAATGATTTTATCACCGCACCGGACTTTGCCGGACGGATGCAGCGTGATGCAGCTTCGCTTGGCTATCACGGTGGTGTGCGTCTGCGCTTTGGTCTGAGTGAGGAAATTGTCTTCAGTGGCGGTATTTCCTGGTCACGCTTTCCGCAGTCAAAGATTCGCGT
>JBPOHH010000686.1:0-1890 GCA_052035765.1 Bacteroidota bacterium | reverse complement strand
AGGGTTAGATTCGACTTCGGAGTGGCCAACTGCAGGTGCCATTTACCGATATTCGCCGTGGCTATGTCATTCTTTTTGAATGCCTTCAGCAGTATCGGAATAGTTATTTCATTTTTGTCGAGCACAGGCGAATCCGCCCCTCCGACAGCATTCCCGACACCTGTCCGGAAACTATATCGACCGGTGAGAATACCTGCCCGTGTGGGCGAACAAAGCGGATTGGACCATGCATTCGTGAAGCGCACACCACGTTCGGCAAGCGCGCGCACATTCGGCATATTCACCGTGTCAAGATGATTTTCGTAGAATCCGCAATAGTCCGCTCCTAGGTCATCGGCGATAATGAGGATTACATTCCGCTGCGCGAATGCTGTTGATGTAGTGAGAAGGCAGACAAGAAGTAAAAGAAGTATTCGCATATTACTTATAAATAATAAGAGTAGATGTATGTCGCAGCGACCGTCCGATAAGAGATACGACATAAAGACCATTGTCAAAATTTTCGGTACTTATTGGTATGGTACGATGATTCCTGTCAATTTCCGTAGAATACAAAAGCTCACCGAGGAGATTGTGAATCTCGATAAAACCCAGATCCGGAAACTCCGGAGGAATTGTCAAGCGCACGTCCGAACCGGCAGGATTTGGCGAAATGCCGATCATCGTATCCTGCTGAAAACCTTCTCGCACAGTTGTCGAAGAAGTACCACCGCCACGCACACAAATTACATAATTTTCAGCTGTTTTCAAGTCATAGGTCGTAATACCGAATTGCGTATTGAGGTACCAGGCGCGAGTCGTTTGATTCGTCAGCGAGGTCGATGACCAGTATTTTTTCACGCCAATAGTCGTAAAATAGCTAGTTTGAACGGAAGGTGACAGTTGATTTTCATCGCTCATAGACTGCAATTCTTTGATGTTTGGTAAACGCCAATCACTTGCTCCGGCTAACGTTAGACCTTCGGCATACATCAGTGATTCCTCCCAAGTCATAGGAGTATCAGGAGCAATTTTCTGCCATTGACGATTGGTAAGATTGTCGGTAATTGTCCCGTCGCCATTGTCGGTGAAATGGTTCGGTATCGTCACCGGCGCTTCTACGTCGCGCACTGCACGGGTGTGTATCTTCTTTGTGCCACCTGCACTTACGGTTTCGGTTTTCTGATGATTCCCAATTCCTCCTCCTGCATTCGTGACCCATATTTTCGTTGCATCATTGACCTGTTTTGCGCTCGTCCACCAATACTCGGCGGTTGTTTTGGTGAATACTTTGGTGTCGAGAGCAGGATTATTATTCTGATGATTGAGAATACTAAACGCCTCATGCGGCGTCGGCAAGCGCCAGTCGGTATAGCCGCCAAGCGTGAGCGAGTCGCAATACATAGCCGCATTTTCAACCGTCATTTCCCCGCCATCGGTTTGCTGCCACATGAGTCCGGTGATGCTATCGGTGACAGTGCCATCGCCATGCACCTTGAAGATAGGAGAATTGATTGCATAATCATTATCCTCGCCGAAGGTAGTCGTGTAACTTGTGTTTTGTCCGGTATCGGGCAGGCGGAACATGGATTTCACCACGCTTTGACCAAAGCTCTGCGTGATGTTGAATGGTAATAATAGCAGGAGGAGAAGGGAGAGTATTTTCACGAGGGATTCTTATGCCTAATATTGATTAAAAAGTATGTTATTCTGAGTCGACAATCACACTGCGTTACCATGCGGTCAAAAGAACCCACACCCTACCCTCTCCTAAGAGAGGGAAAGATATAGAAAATCAATCACTTACCAACCAAAGTCCCCTCTCGGGAGGGGATTTAGGGGTGGGTTAAGCGGTCGGATGTGGTACTCTATTCTCTTCCAATCCAATCCTATCATTGAACAATCAATTTC
>JBPOHH010000780.1:0-1828 GCA_052035765.1 Bacteroidota bacterium | reverse complement strand
GAAATCATGTGGCATCAATGCCTCTCTCTCTTTTTTATCCCATAGGAAATGCATTACGACAAATGCTTAATTCCGACGTTCATCACTGACTGTAAGCTTGTGACGACCTTTAGCACGACGACGTGCGAGCACTTTACGACCATTTTTTGAAGCCATACGAGTACGGAATCCGTGAGCATTTTTACGCTTGCGGCGGCTGGGTTGATATGTTCTTTTCATTTTTTTTCCTGTGAATACAAAATTTGAACGGCAAAAATAGGAATTTTCGGTTGAATAACGAAAGTTATTTTTAAAATAGCCAAAGGTTTATTGGAGTTTTTAATGTTCTTCCGCAGGCTCAATGGGCAATCCAACCGTAATTATAGTTCCTTTACCCTCTTCACTCTCCACATGAAAATCACCCTCGTGTAGCTCCACGATACGCTTTGCAATTGCAAGTCCAAGTCCTACACCCTGCTGCTCATGCAGCAATCGGTCAAACTGCTGATACGCTCCAATATTCGATATTTGCTCGGCACTCATACCCCTGCCTTGGTCAGCAATGCGTACTTCGTATAAATTATTATGAATTGTAGAACTTATATGTAATTTCTTGCCTTCTGAAGAGAATCTGAGGGCATTATCAACGAGCTCATCAACAATTTTATGATAATTTTCCGTCGAAACCTGAATCGTAATTCCCTCGGCTACATCTCCGTAGCTTACATCATCCATTCTGTTGAGCTTCATTGCCTTTGCAGCGACGAGATCAAATAGTGACGCGCTTGGCTCATCGGTCTTGAGCAGGCGTACTTTCTCCCGCATCACTGAGTCAGCGAGTAATGATTCAATCTGTACATACCAGAGAAAATTCTCAGTAATCCTTCGTAAACGGTTGGCTGATTCTAAAATATCCTGCGTCATCTCAATGATATTTTCGGCGGTAGCTCCGTAGGCAATACTTTTGAGATACGAGGCAGAACCCATGACCTGATTAAGAACAATACGAAACTCATGGGGCAATGCATACGTCACATTTCTGGTGACTTCCTCTATCTTTTGGCCGAATCGACGCTCAAGCTTTGAGTGCTTTTCCCATTGGGAATTCACCGCTGCCATCAATTCATCACGCGTATAGGGCTTGACAAGAAAATCATCGGCGCCCTTTGCCATTCCTGCCCTCATGTCTGCTTTTTCAGTGCGGGCTGTCAGAAATATAAAGGGTGTCGAACCAAATTCATTCGTCGCACGAAGCTCTTTGAGCACTCCAAATCCATCAAGCTCGGGCATTGAAATATCACATAATATCATGTCCGGCTGATGCTTTAGCGCCATCTCTACACCGATTCGACCATTCGATGCTGTAATCGTCTCATACCCCTCAAAACGGAGCAGAAGTGCAGTGCTATCGAGGATATAATCATGATCGTCTATTATCAGTACTTTTTTCATAGCAAACGTTAAGCAGAGGTTTCAGTAATCAAATCGATGGAATACTGCAAAGTTAATCAAAACAGTATAATAAATGACACATTATCACACACCTTTCGGCTCAATGTACACTGTGTGGTTATTTTTCCAAAATTGTAAACTCCACCCGTCGATTTTTTTTCCGTCCCTCGTCCGTATCATTCGATACTACAGGCGCCGATTTTCCCTTTCCTTCTGTCAGAATCTGATTGCGCGGCACGCCCTCTTGCTCGATAAACTTGGCTATTTCCTCGGCTCGCTTCCGTGACAGTCGCTTGTTGTAGCTGTCGCTGCCGGCATTATCGGTATGACCTGTGATGAGTATTCGCTTCGAAGGAGAACGTAATAACTCCAGAGACAGACGGGTAAGCTCCGGAAT
>JBPOHH010000520.1:0-8096 GCA_052035765.1 Bacteroidota bacterium | reverse complement strand
CTGCAATTGGTGTTGGAGCAATTGCTCTCAATTATATCAGTGTCAGTGAGAAAAACAGCAGCAACGGCAGCAGCAGCAGCAGCAGTACGATCGGATTTTCAACCGATCTTCTCAATGAGTTTACGGTCTATGGGTTAGCGAAATTCAGCAGTACTTTCGGTGTCGGTCTTGAGTTCGGCAGACTCACCCACTTTGAGCAAATCGGCGGCCTTCGTGTATCGGATATTTCCGGATTTCCGATTACCATTCCACTCAATGAATACATCTCGGGAATGTATGTTTCTCCGTTTGTGAAATTTGGGAAAATCAGTGTCGGGGCTACAATTATGTCTCCGGTAGCAGGCACGTATTTCGCGCGTATCGACAATTATCTTGGTTCAGACCTTAATTACGAGAGTTTGGATAGCACAGCTCAGCAATCCTTACAGTCCTCGCTGCAAAGCTACATCAATGTGTATGGTAAATATGATTACGATGCCACATCCCTTGCAGGATTGCCAACGATTGTGTATGCAAAAGTAGGAGTGAACCTGCAGAATCCGATCGATTACAGCAAGTATTATGATTTGAAAAGTCACTACCGCTTATTTGTCAGTGCGGGTATCTCTATGGGATTTGATGTAATTAAGTGATAGCGCTACTGAAGCTCAGAGTTAGAGAAATAAAACGACCTCATGATCGGCTCATGAGGTCTATATATATTTGATTGGATAGCATTGACCATTCCCATCGCAAACGACTCTTGATGAATCGACAGGATGCTCTCGCATAATTGCCGATCGTTCAATAAGTATTGCGTGTTCGGTCAAACCTACCGGGCACACCTGAAAATCACTTCCCCTGCTTCTACCCTTGTCGTGTGATGAGGCTACGGATTTCCAATTATCCATTTTTGTACATAAAATTTCATCGTCCCGTCGTATTGATACATCTCACGATTTATTGCCGCAGGACGCTTGGAACACTGTTTGCATTTTCCTCCGGGGATTACCTTCGTTTCATACTTATCTTCATAATATCCACCTGTTTTCTTTGTCGTGGTCGGTGTCTTTGTAACTTGTACCATTTTCTGTGTTGCGATATCGTAATGCTCTTCGGTTGTTGATAGACCGGAGGTAGTAGTTGTTTTTTCCTCCACCCAATTACCTCTGACTTTCACTTTTTCGGTTTTATCTTTTTCATAGCCGGTGCCATTACAATAGATGCAGGGAGGACCTGGCTTTGTTCCGAAACCGTTCAGTATTCTCATATCGGGTAGTGTATCACGGATTTGCATGTATATCGTATCAACGGTAGCAACTAATTGATAACAATAATTTGGGTTGCCGGAATACAATTTTGCACCAAGCTCATTCATTGCCAGAATATGCACAGGTGTTTCGATTGAACTGATTCGAGTGAAAACCGGTGCTACCAACACCCTGCCTTTCTCATCTTGCATGCCTAATTTGTTGTTCTCTTTGAAGATATAATGATTGACCTTTGGATACGCTAATTGGGCGATTGATGGACCTGCATTGAATTTCTTGGGAATGTTTGCCACTTGCATTGCATGTACCTTCCAAACAGCACCTGTATATTTCCATACTACAACATCACCCATATTGCCGTTACGGTATATTTTTTTAACAGCATATAAAGTATCTCTTACAACTATAAAATTTGTGTAGTAGCTTGGTAAGGTAGTTATTTTTGCATCGTTCGATTCGCCTTTCTCAAGATAAATATTGTATAGTTCTGTCCATTGATTGTTTACATACCTAAACAACCTATTGATTCCATCTCCTTTTGTTGTAATTACATACAGGTTTCCTTTATCGTCGCAAATTGGTTTGAGCTTTGTGTTTCGCCTACTGCTCGTGGGATAAGGGATTTTTTGCCATACCCCATTCTCATATTTTTTGAAATAATTTTCATCAGAATCCTTATCATATTCTGAAACAATTTTCCATGGTTTGTCAAAATCATCCGGCATCTTGATGCAACTGTCTTTTTCAATTTTATAGATACCGTTTTTAGTTTTTGCATACACATTTCCGTTCTTATCATTGAGAAGCTCTTCCGTATCTACAAAATTTCTAGCAATACTAATCCATCTGTTATTCACGAGTTTTAGAATGTTCTTTTTCCCATATCCATCAGCTTTTGCATATACATTCCCAACTGAATCAACGGTAGCGACAATATTATCATCAAAGTACTGTGGTTCGGCGATGCTTTTCCAATAGCTGACGGTAGAATCCAACAACGTAAAGAACTGTAATGGAACATCAGCAGCAACTTTTTCCTTTGCATTTGCAGTATTCCTCGTGGATTTATCCGCCTCTTTTTGCATTCCAACGGATGGAGAAATTACCTTATCTATCTTAGTTAATTCTGATTTGAGTTTATAGCCAATAAACGTAGGTTTATAATCAGATTTCACTTCATTTCCCCAATAATCTATTGTATATTTTCTACCGTTTTGCTCCACAGTCGCCAAGCCCTGATCAAATGACGATACCTTATCAAATTTCAAAGGGATTACGACATTTCCGGCTTTATCGATAAACCCGAATTTACCATCAAAGTACCCTCCATTTTTTACCGCTGCGAGACCTTCATAGAATCGGGTCGTATAGTCATACAACATACCTATAATCAAAGCACCGGTTTTGTCTATATAACCATATTTTTTGTTAAGTCTTACAGCCGCCAATCCTTCACCGAACGTATTGGCTTCATCATAGATAAGTCCTACGATTAATTTATCTGTTTTGTCAATGTAACCGTATTTTTTATTAAGTTTTACATACGCTAAGCCCTCGGCGAAACCTCCAGCAGATTCGTATTTTAGAGCAATGATTTCCTTGCCTTTTTTATCTATATATCCATATTTATTATCAAGCCGTACACACGCGAGTCCTTCATTAAAATCACCCGCTACTTCATACTTCAGCGGTATCACTTCTTTGCCGGTTTGATCGATATATCCATATTTGTTGTCTAATATTACACTTGCGAGTCCTTCCTTGAAATCGCGGGCATAATCGTATTTGGCAGGTATGACTACGATTCCTTTTGCATCCACATAACCATACTTGCCGTTTAGTATTCTCGATTTTAATTCCTGTGACTTGGCCGCCAAAGACATCGTTAACAATACACACAAAAGAAGAGGTATCGTATTCATCGTTTGAATTCTAGGTATGAAGGAAAGAAGTATGATTGGTAATAATTTCTGAACTACTGAGTTGCTTCACTGCATGCCGGTGTGCGACACCTACTCTACTGCTCAGCAAAGATGAGCCGAACGATACAGCGGCTGCGTGAACACGCAATCCGTTCGCTGCGTTGTTTTGGTTTGTAATTCAATCGACTAGAAGTACTTTTTTTGTCAGAACAGTTTTGCCGCCCTGCGTACCGCGGATATCATATTGACCAGTTGGTAAGTTGTTAGTTTGGATTGTAATTACGTTTCCATTTACATTTTCCATTTCTCGTACTCTCTGCCCCTGTATCGTATAGATGGAAATGGTCGCATTGGTAAGATATGTCGGTACGCTGATTGTAATGTATGAGGAACATGGATTGGGATACACTTCGGCGCCCGGGGCGGTCATTTCAGATTGCTCTATGCCTGAGGTACTATTGTCAAGGTACTGCCCGCTTCGATTGACTATTGTTCCATTAAATGATACCGTACTTAACGCCAATACAGCGTAATGCATTCCGGGCAGATACCAACTGTATGTCGTGGTCGTTGCCTGAGAATTTTGAGCAGAACCAATAGAATCAGCATAGCTTTCCACAGTCTTCACTCGTAGTACATTGTTCAGCGTGCCGTTGGGTAGCTTCAATGTACCATAGCCATCAGCCATCACTGTCACTGTACCCAATCGTCGAATAGTATTTGTCCCACTCGTGTACGTAGCAGCAAATGCATCAGTAAAGGTAGAGTTGTAGGAAAAGGGATAGGTCAGCACTTTTTCCGGGTCGGACATTGGAATCACCATCGTCGGATATGCATAGCCATCAATTTGCAGTTCGGAAGAAGTGCCGGTATAATAATTATAGATACTGCTTTGGCCGGTGGCAACGGTCGATGCAGGAAAATCGGCAGCGCGTGGTGTGGATGCAGGAGTCACACAGCTAAATGTCGAGGTGCCAAGAGAGGCCACACCCGAAAAATCCCATGTCTGATCAGCCCCGCCATTTCCCGGCTCTAAATACGTAATACGATGTCCAGTAAAGCTTTCTCCCGGCTGCATAGTAGAATTTGATGCCATTAACACGGGTGATTGTGCAAGCGCAAAATGGTGCAGTCCACAGACCGCGAAGAATAGTACAGTTGTAATTGTTCTTTTCATAAAGTTTTGCGTAGTCGCCACATTGTTTAATGATGTTGTTGATTATGTGCATGAAGTTTTTTTACGAATTATCCGTACCATGATTGTCGAGTATGTCAACAGATGGAGTGAGAACAAGGTATATAATTCCCGGAGGAATTATATACCTACTCCGCCTTGTATTTTATTCAGGTACGACGCCGAGAACCAAGTATCTCCGCTACGATGTACGCATGCAGAATGGGCAATCCACGGTACAAGTCCAGGGAAGTTCAACGCACAGCCCGAATCGAAAATAATGTTCATCATTCAACTGACAACAGCCTATTAACGTATTCCAAATCCATAGAAAAGCATGATGCCGCTTGAGCTTGATTCGTTGAAGGGAATACTCGAATATCGCACACCCACAAAATCAAAATACGGCTTGCCGAGCCAATATTGCAGTTCTACAGAATGAAGAGGTCCATCTTCCTTGGGTGCAATACATCCATAAAAAAATCCTGCCCCGCCACGAGCAATATTGAGTTGAATATCCTTGTACGAATATTTCAGGACCAATTTACTTCCGATATATCCTCCGACAGGTGTGGCATATACGACGATAGGATCGTAGAACATACCGACCATGTTTTCATCATCAATTTTATATCGTCCGGTAATACCGAAAATATCAGCACTTAGCTCAGCAGTTAATTTTGAATTATACGTACCTAAGCCGACAAATACATCCATCGCCCACCCAAAGCCAAATGTTTTGGGTGCCAGATCTTTTGACGAGTACTTCCCAAAATCACCGCCATATTCACAGAAAATTCCGCCCGTATAGCCACTTATCGAAGGATCGTTTAACTTCTGAGAATCATAGCGCTGAAGATAACCGAAAAAAGTAAAACCTTGTGCGGTGGAAATTAACGGGCAAATACAAACAGTTGAAAGAAGTACCATCACGAAGCTAACCCTTTTTGATACAATGCGTTGCATACTTTCTTTCACTACAGAAACATCTACTTTTATGACTTTCATACATTCTTTTCGATAACGATGATAAAAATACATTGTGCACTACTGACTGCCAAGGCAAGCTTGCATGAGTGCAACTCAACCGGAGATTACCGGCTGACCGATTATCGCTGTTTCTGTGTTTGTTTTCCGTCCTTTCTGATATTAAAAAAATATTAATTACTATATTTTACATCTGCTTAAGCACTTTACGATTCAAAGTAAATACGAATAACCTCAGTAGAAACATGTCTCGCAAAGTTGCAATCCTTTGTACCTTAGTATATCTATTTCTACGATGGTAGATACTTGATTTTTTATATACATGAAGTTGTCCTACAGGTTTTCTTACCAATTCGTACAGTACTCGTCTGTTGCTGAAAGCTACCAATGCAAATTTACACCGGCTAGAAACTTGCTCACCTACGTACGCCTACGTATTTTTGAAAATAAACGAATGAATTCTCGAAGCTGATTTTGAAGATAAGGATTGGAACAATGGAAATCTACGACGACAAGATTACAGAGCAGATAAACACGTTGGCTGAGAATGCAGAAAACGCTAAAAAACGCGGTAACTGGCCGGAAGTTGAACAGGTAGCAAATACCATTCTGGCTTATTTCCCGCAGCATCAGCTCGACATTGCCACCGAGCGAACTGAGCATTTCACTCAAGAATCGTACACGCAGATTGCCCATGCGTTTCGCCTGCTGTCGGAGTCCAACTGGCGGCGCGGTACATTCGGCGAGGCAAAGGCATATGCCGAACGTGCCATTGAATTCGCCCGACAATCGGGCAATCACTCAGAACTTATTCAATGCCTGAGTAATATGGGGACGGTGCTCGAAAAATTGACCGATTTTCCGACTGCTCTTCAATTTTATGACCAAGCTTTAACACTTGCCCACTCGCTCAGTGATAAAGTAAATGTCGCCCGTATAACGGGTAATATCGGACTGATACATCTCCACAGCTTCGAATATCAGCAGGCGCTTACGTACTTCAATCAAGCACTGGCGGTCAATAAAGAACTGGAACGCACGGAAGGTATTGCGCGTAATCTGGGGAATATCGGGATAGTCTATTATTCGCTCGGCGAACACTACAAAGCGCTCGATTATTATCAGCAAGCACTTGAAATTGAACAGCAGCTCGGCAGAAATGATGGCATCAGCCAAAATCTGAGTAATCTCGGCACTGTCTGTGTTGAGATAGCTGACTATACCAAAGCACTCGCTTACCTGCGTGCTGCTTTGGAGATTCATGAAGCGACGGGTTCACACTTTAAGGGTCATACATTATGTTCTATCTCACTAGTATTTACACGATTACGTGAATTTTCCAAAGCTCTCGACTATGCTCAATCAGCGCTTGAAGCCTCACGGGTAATGAATGATCAATACCTCGAAGCTACAGTGTACACCAATATCGCCAATACCTATATGGCGCAAAATGATTACTCACCGGCTGAAATGCACCTCCGGAAAGCGCTATGTATCTATGAAAAATTACATTCTCAATCAGGTATAGCGTTGATACTTGGAAATTTAGGTAATCTTCACGGTGCGCGCGGCGAAAACACGCAAGCGCTCGACTTCATGGAGCGGTCAGTAGATTTATACCTCGACATTGGCTATTTGTCCGGAGCAGCACGCAATCTTGCTAATTCCGGACTGATCTATGCTGATGAAAATTATAGCGGTTATGACAGTGCAAAAGCAGAAAAACTCCTCACAAAAGCAATTGCGCTTGATGAAGAAAGCGGCACCAAAGGGCAAAGTATTGAACCTCTCAAAAAACTGGCAATGATCTATGAGCGTGACGGCCGGCTCCGGGAAGCGCTTGATTGCACCAAAAAACTCTATCAGATTGAAGTGGAAATTGAACGTGCAGAGGCGCAAAAGCAGGCGCAGCAGTTTCATTATGAACGGAAAATTGTGGAAATCGAGCTCCGAGGCGAACTCGAACGGCTCGCGGCTGAAGCGCAGCGAAGAGAAATCGAACACACGGTGCGCCTTCAGCGTGATGAACTTGAGCGCAGTATCGCACGACTCGTCGAAAAAAATAAATTTCTGTCGTCGATTATCGCAGAAATGCGTGAGGTAGGACGCTACGCACGCGGCGAAGGAAGCTTAAAAACAGATGAACTTATCGAAAAAATCCGCCGGAATATCGCTTCGATGGAGTCACTCGGCACACTCGAACAGCAGATGAATGATGTACATAGGGAATTTATCCGGCATATCCGCGAGCTTTTCCCCACGCTCACCCCGATGGAAGTGAAAATTGCCGTTCTGCTCAAGATGAATCTCACCTCCCCGAATATCGCCTCTCTCCTGTTTATCTCCCACCGCACAGTCGAGGTTCACCGCGCGCATATCCGCAAAAAAATGGGACTCAAAGCCACGGATAACATGTATTATGAGCTAGGGAAATTGTGAGGCGGGTAGTGTGGGACGCGGTGGAATGCAACGCGCATCCACAGACGATGCAGTATTCTTTATTTAAAAACAGTTACTGAATTAACGTGAGTTCGGGATAATCGCTGATGATACTCTTCAAGACTAAAAGCATGATAGGTGGAAGTATGATATACTCTGCACGTTTTCCATCCCTGAAAGGGATGAACATCAATAGCCACCGATGACATCGGTGGAGAAATGCAGCGTTTCCCAACAAACCCAAACGGGGTTTAATGACGGTATAAACGTGATTAAACCCCGTTGGGGGTTAAGAATTACGTTCCTATGTTCCCCGCATTCCAT
>JBPOHH010000457.1:0-2700 GCA_052035765.1 Bacteroidota bacterium | reverse complement strand
TTTTCATAATTTTGTTCAATAAAGTGTATTGTCAATTCTCCCAGGACTAACCATGAATAAACTGTTTCGTATTCTACTTGTTATAGCACTCGCTCACTGCCACACGTTTGCCGGGAATATCCACATTGGTGCCGGACGCGATTTCCCGAATATCGAAGCTGCTTGCCCAACGCTTAAGCCGGGGGATTCGGTGTTTGTTCATAGCGGCACTTACGATACCTACCAATATTATCTCGGACTTAAAGGCACTCCCGACAAGTGGATTACCATCACCAAAGCGCCGAATGAAATGGTGGAGATTAATGGCGGCTGGCAGTTTACGAGTTCGGAGTATATCCGCGTCGAAAAGCTGGTCTTTAAAACCAATGCCAAATACAACAATACCCTTCTCCATTTTGATCATGCCGGAGACTGCGCAAAACTGTCGAATCATATCATAATCGATAGCTGTTCTTTCTTGGATGTCGCAGGAGGTAATACCTTTAAATTAGGAGGTGTTTCCGACTTTGAAGTGAGTAATTGCCGGTTTGTGAATAATACCAGTAATGCCGCAGGAATCGCCCTCAACGAAAGCAGAAACGGTGTGATACGGAATTGTTATTTTGAAAATATCAAAACCAAAGGGATACAGTTCAAACTCGGCACAATGAACGTGGTCGTCTATGGCAATTATTTCAAAAATGCCGGACTCGACGATAGCGCTCTCAAGATTGGCGAGTCAGGAGGCAAGGAATTCTACTGTCCGGATGCAAAAGACTGGCATGCCAAGGATATTAAAATCTATTCGAATATCTTCGTCGGCGGTAAAACGCCATTTTCCATCGGATTAGCGATTAATTCCGAGATTACGAATAATACAATTGTTGCGCCGGCGACATTCGTAGTGCGATTATTATCGGATGAAGCTGAATATGAAAACAAGAATAATACATTCACTAATAACTTGTTCTACCTCGACAAAACAATCTATTTCAATGGTTCAAGTGCTGCGAAAAACATAGATTTCCCATCAATTGTATTCCAAAACAACCTCTTCTATTCTGTCAGCAATCCAACGTGGACAGGACCCAACCCGAACGGCGGTGATTATGATGCCGAAGAAATCAAAGGCGTGCAGTTCATCAATTCTACGATAGCCAATCCACTCTTCAAAGATATCGCGGGTGCCGACTTCAATCTCAGCGATAAGAGTCCTGCATTAGGTGCAGGCATGGCGGTGCAGGCACCAATGCTCGATTACTTTGGGAATCCATTTCGGCAACAGCGCTGCATCGGCGCGATTGAAACCGGTTCGGTGCAATTGATCATCAATGTTGTGTCGGTAGGATTGAATATGTCGAATGCCACAATGAATGTCGGCGATTCGCTCCCATTAGTTGCGACGGTGGCACCACAAAATGCAACGAATAAATCGTTACGATGGAACACCTCACAACCAAGCATAGCAAGCGTGTCGAACGCAGGAGTAGTGAAAGCGCTCAGCGCAGGAACTGCGGAAATTACCGTAACGACGGTAGATGGGAATTTTAAAGCGAAGTGCATGGTACTCGTAACCAATCCTATTGTAGCCGTGCAGTCCATTACTCTCAATACAAACACCGCATCAATGAGAACAGGAGATTCACTCCAACTGACAGCAAGTATTCTCCCCCAAAATGCAAGCAACAAATCCGTCACCTGGTTGAGTGCAACTACAACCATTGCAACCGTTTCCTCCAATGGCATGGTCAAAGCGCTCAGCGCCGGGAAGGTTGACATCGCCGCCACCACAATTGATGGTGGATACAAAGCAACATGTACCATCGAAGTGACAGATCCAAGTGGTGTGGATGAAAAAGCATTATCTGGGCACATCCTGCTTTCGCCAAATCCGGTGAACGATGAACTACAGTTCACATTGCCACATCCGAGTCCTTTTGATATGGAAATCTTTAGTGCAATAGGCGTAAGAGTGCTGCAAGCGAATACTAGCAGAATCAACATCGAGCATCTGTCAAGCGGTATGTATTGGGTGAGAATACGGCAAGGTAGCAAAGTATATTACGGGTCGTTTGTGAAGAAGTGATTCTTAGTAGAGACGTTGCATGCAACATCTCTACAGGAGATTACGATGAAATATTATCCACGAATTATATTCCATGCAGGCGTAGAGACGTTGCATGCAAGGTCTCTACAGAGGTCAGGGGAAACAAAAAAAGCCCTGTTCGCTTGTGCGAACAGGGCTTTTTATCAACCTTCAGATCAATTACTTAATGAACTTGAGCAACCAACCGCCACTATTCATGAAGAATGGCACAAATACTAATGAAATAATAGCCATGAGCTTAATGAGGATATTCAATGCAGGTCCGGATGTATCTTTGAATGGATCGCCGACTGTATCACCGACGACTGCTGCTTTGTGGGTGTCTGACCCTTTGCCGCCAAGCTGACCTGTTTCGATGTATTTCTTCGCATTATCCCATGCGCCGCCGGAATTCGCCATCGAAATCGCGAGCATCACGCCAACGATAAGAGCGCCGATGAGCAATCCTGCAAGCATTTGTACGCCAAATAAGAAGCCCACGATAAGCGGTGAACCAATCACGAGAATACCGGGAGCAATCATTTCACGGAGAGATGCTTTCGTTGAAATATCCACACATGTTGCGTAGTCCGGACGTCCGGTGCCTTCTAAAATACCGGGGATCGTGCGGAATT
>JBPOHH010000062.1:0-6621 GCA_052035765.1 Bacteroidota bacterium | reverse complement strand
GCGCTGTAGAAGCCGAGGGACGAACCCGTATTATTTGCCACATCATTATCAATCGAACCCGGCGCGACGAGCACTTTTGTGCGCAAACCTTCGCGTTGAATGATAGAATTGATGGTATTCGCGGCTTTTACGCTGCCATTACCACCGCAGACGAGCAGGTAATCGAAGTGATTATCATGGAGATTTTGGGCAATGGTTTCCTGGAGGGAGGTATCGGTTGCGAGCTCGGGTACTCGCACGGTGCCGAGGATTGTTCCGCCGGAGGAGGCGATCCCGGCAACGGCGAGCTTGTCCAATTTACGGTAATTATTATATATCAACCCTTTCCATCCGTCAATCACACCCCAGACGGAGGTTTCCGCGCGCATATTCAGCGCCGAACGTGCAGCAGCCCGCACAAAAGCATTCATTCCCGAACAATCACCACCACCGGTTAGTATCGCTATTTTCATACGCAGTTTTGAACCTCTATACTATCAATTATATAAATTTTAGAATAGTCAACCGACTTTTAACGGCAAAGTTTGCAAAGGGTTCGCAAAGTTCGCAGAGCCATGGAGATTGAGCTCTATTTTCTTAGGTTAACGGCTCCATACCATAGGCCACCCATTCTTCTTTCGACGGACCATAGACGCCCGGAACGCTGAGTCCGGCTTGACGCATGAGCACGGTAACTTGTCCTCTGTGATGCGCCTGATGATTGATCAGCACAGCAAGAGTAATGCCGCGTGGCCATGTTTCACCATACATGTCATCTGTTTCAGTAAGGGTCTCATCGGTCCATTTATCCTTAATTTCTTGGACGAGCGACGCCGACGACGCAGAGTATGCAGCAGCAATATCGGCGGCTGACGATGGAGCGGGTGCATCATGGGCGGGTCCTTGGACGGTGAGGCCGGTGCGATTCATCATTTCCGAGAGAGTGAGGGTAATATGCCAGGCAAGATAGCCGAGTGTGCGTCCGCCGTCATAAACGCGCTGCGAGAGCGAGTCATCGGTAAGTGCTTGCAATACCTTCATAGTCGCATCATGTTCATGCGTCCAGCTGCTGAGGAAATCGTCAATTTTTCGAAACATAATCAACTCCGTACAGAGAATATAACAATGTAATTTCGGGTGCAAATTACGGAGATTTGCCGAAATCACGGACGTTAAATTTACTCAAAACACCAGCCTCTATCTGTACGCTCCTCATAACTCTCTGCAATCATTCCATCACCGTACCACCACCACCGGCTGCACGCACATTTCGCCGTCCATACGTAGGCAGAGTGTGTACATTCCGGTTGATAATGCTGCTGTTGATATCATGAATTCTCTTGTCCCTGCTTCGACTTCTTCCTCCGGATACACCTGTTCGGTGCCCAATGTTGATACCATTGCAACCCGAACTTTTCCTCCTCGCGGCGCAGTCAGTCGTACTGTCATACTATGAACGGCGGGCTGTGGATACACCGTCGCCGACAATGATGCCGGAAAGCCGTATGAGGACTCTCCCTCAGCTATGGAAGTCACTGCTGACATGGGATTCGTACAAAAATACACCGCTCCCCGTTGTCCCTGATTCGGCACATTTTCCGAACCGATAAACCACAGCGAATTGGTACCTGCACCAACCACAAAATCCGACGGCGAAAATCCGTTCTGTGAGCCGACAAGCCGATTGTCCGATAGGATTGTTCCGTCGCTCTTCACCGCGACAAAGCCATGATTAAAGCCATCCTGCGGAATTCCCCAGACAGCATAATGCCCGGTGCTCAGTTTTTCTACTTTCTTGAATTGCCGCCACGTAGGCGTCAGATACTCCCATGCAAGGCGGCCATCAGAACCAAGCTTGGCGAGGTATGCCGAGTCACGGCGAACACCGAGGGAATCGGTCGTGGTGACCCATCCTGAAAGGAGAAATTCTCCCCAGCCGAGACTTGCTGCATCCATCAGACGTACATTGCTGATATTCTTCAGGATATGTTTTTCCTCAAGGAGTTGTCCTGCTGATGAATACGTCCGCTGTACGATCCACCGAGCGCTGTCACCTGTGCCGGAATAGAGATTAGAAATGATGCTTACCTGTTGAGAATCAATCGAAACGAGTGGCTTCATAACTTCACCGACCATCGAGTCACGGGCGATGAGGATGGTATCAGATTTGAAGAAATCTATGATTGTTCCTTTGACAGTACGAAAGACATACACATCGTTACCATTCGGTAGGAATGCAGCATCGAAATTACTCGACCACCCGATAGGCTTGAAAAATCCTACTTTGGAAATATATATTCCATGAGGCGATTGACCGCTCGGTGCAAGCCAAGATATTGGATTGAAGGAAGATACATACGAGCCATCTCGGGGACGGATTATCATTTGACCTGGATTGGCAAAAGTATAATCACAAGCATCCGAATAAGCAGCATGATGAGCCAATTGAGAATAAAACGTGCTTGATCGCTTCCCATCGGCAGATATAAATATTATCCCTTCTTCGGGATAATATAATCCTACACCATGACTACCTACGCGAATATAACATTCAGATCTATAAACAATTAGATCTCCTGCCGCCGTAAGTCCGCCCTTCGTATATTTGTTTTTATGCAATTCATCGGATTGATATGACCCCAGAATTCCTCGTATTAGATTTTCGGTAGCATCGATTAGTCGTGATTGAATACGCACAGTATTCACATACATCGTATCTGTATTCACAAATGCAAACTTGGTCAGCACTTTGGTACTTAGTCCGTCTGAGGTTTTCAATGTGATAGAATAATACCGTCGTTCCTGAAAAGTATGCTTCGGATGCTGCACGGTATCTTTCGTTCCATCATCAAAATTCCATTCCCACGAGGTGATTGCTCCTAAAGACTCGTCGGTAAACTGTGTCGTAAGAGGAGCGTTGCCATAGCGAATCGAGCCGGTAAAGCGTGGTTCTAACATCGGCAATACCCGCACGTAGTCTCTGCGCTCTATTGTATCACTCTGCCCTAGACTGTCGGTGGCTATCAATACGATAGTATACGTTCCGCTCGTTTGATATATATGCGGCACCACTTCACCCTTACCTAGCCTACCATCGCCAAAATTCCACTCATAGTGCCGATACTTCTTGCTCCTGACTACGGAGAAAACTGTTGTCGAATCTTTGTACAGAAGTGTGTGTGTCGCTGTAAATGTAGTACGAATCGAGGGAATTCGATACTTGACATTACTGATACATAGGTTCCCTGCCGCTGTACAATATGCCATTTCCCTAGTATTTGGACGGAATGCACACATTACCGGTGGTGAAGTCAATTGAAAGGTGTCTGACATTGTCGATGACGCTATATGGTAAAAATATAAGGTCTTACCTTTGACAAACATGACATGAGTACCCTCAGGTTCGGCAAGCACATACGTAGAGCTAAATCCAATATTCTTCGTCGAAAGAAATGCAAAAGGAGCCACTGACCACTGATGCAGATGTTGTCCTTCTATAAAAAAACTATGTGCACCGTCCGGCGACAGCAACGGATAATAACTCAACGCATAATCACTATTTACAACATTAGAACCCTCCCGTTCAAATTGTAGTTCGTTTTGTATCACAAGAGAATCGTTCATTGAGCAGTTGTAGTTCATAGATTCAGAATGGTTTATCAGGCTATATCTAAAATACTTTTTTACTACCTGATAGGATACCCATGTGTAGATGTTTTTGTTTGGTGTATAGGCGACTTTTTTTACGGCTCCCAAATGCGTCCCTATCAATTGTAGGGTAGTATCCTGAATTTTGTAGCGCGAAATCTGGCCGTTACGACTACCGCTCGGACCATCAGGGCCTAGTTGATTTTCCACAAGTGTGAAATATATGGTAATGATGCCCAACGACGTCTCGACATCTCCCGAACAATCCACATATGAATAGTTATTGACAAATGACCTTTGGGGCTTAATTTCAAACATCAAGCTGTCGGTCGTCATTGAATAAATGAGAAAATAGAGCGTATTGGTTGATTCGGTACCACAGACGACATAAGTCTGTCTATCCATTGACAAGGTTACCGACAGCATCTTCACTAACTTTTTCGCTACTATTGTCTGTCTTTTCAGCAGCTTACCCGTCACAGCATCCCAGTGATCGATCCTGTAGAGCGAGTCTCGGCTCACCGTGTACAACGTATCCCCTCCCTGTGAATACTGCACCTGCATGATAGATTTGAGAGGCATAATTTGCTGCTTGTAGCCCGCCGAATCCGCCCAGCCGGAGGACTGCGCATAGGCGCTGCCGGGCACGAGGATACAAGCTATGAACGAAAGTACCACGAGAATTCTCATACGCTTAATATGTCGAGTATTGAAAAAGTAAAGGAACGTCTTTTGAGGGACTGTTCTTCTGCGGTCATGTGGAGTAAACATAGATCTAAATGAACTTTATTCCTTACTAATATAGAATTTAATTACGGAGCACTATCTACCGTCCTCTCCTTCGCCGGAGCACGATATCTTGATTTTTCGATACTTCATACGTGCGTGCGTTGCCGTCATTCAAGGTTCGGATAATCAGACCGGGTGCTTGTCTGCTTACTTTTATCGCTGAAATACAGTGTTTCCAACCAACATTTCCCGTATTACCGTAAATTTGCATAAGAAAAATTATCAACAACTCTTTTTACTCAGTATTTGAGGGAATTATCATGTCTATTCTACGACGTTTACCTGCGTTTTTACCCCTACTTCTTGTCTTTTTTCTGTGTTTAAGCGGTTCTGTATCGGCGCAGAATTGGGAAAAAATGTCCTTCCAAGGCACCTCCGCCTACTGCTTTGCCGAGAAAGACGGCGTTCTTTTCGCGGGCACTAATGAAGGTGTCTACCGGCTAGAACCCGATGGTAACACTTGGACACGTATAGCATTACCGACAAGAACCATCTTTACGATTACAGTCAAGGGCGATAAAATGTTCTGCGGTACCGCAGGCGACGGCGTTCTCCGTTCGGACGACAACGGCCAGAACTGGACTGATGCCAATGGTAATCTGCCAAAGGGTATTTCTATTCAAACATTGATGGTGCGCGATGGAGCATTTCTATTTGCCGGTACCAATGTCTCAGGCGTTTATGTATCGACCGACAATGGTGCGAACTGGCAAGCTAAAGGACTCAGCAATGAATGGATTTATTCTCTTGTCATGAATGGCGAAACAATCTTCGCCGGCACCTTTGGCAATGGAATTTTCCGCTCCGCCGACAATGGTGTTACCTGGGTCAAGTCCGACACGGGCATTTCAAATCCATTTGTTAAAGTCATTTATTCACCAAGCACTTCCCTACTCTACGCAGGCACTCTTGGTGGTGGCGCATTCCGCACACTCAGCACCGGCAGCTCATGGACCGACATCAGTGCCGGCATCGCAGGACGCGAAATCCGGGCAATTACCATGGGTGGAAAATATAATTATCTCTATGTCGGTACGGGTAAAGACGGCGTCTTTGCCTCGGCTGACAGTGGCCGTTCGTGGCAGCAATTCCGTCAAAATTTAGGTAATCCGAGTGTCAATAGTCTCATCATTACCAAAGATTATCTGATCGCCGGCACCGATGACGGCATCTATCGCCAGCCCTATACGCCCGTTGGTGTGGAAGAAGAAGAATACGAAGCGCAAAATTCAGTAAAAATTTTCCCCCAACCGGTAGGAAATACCGGAGTTACCATACGTTTTCCCGGCGAATGGAATAGCCGGACAATCCGCCTGTCTCTCATGAGCGTCATGGGGGAAACGCTACAATCATTTGAATGTAGCGGTGAAGCGGTGCATATCCCGACCGGTAATCTGTCAAGCGGTATATATCTCCTCCGCGCTGAATGCGGTCGCGAAGCGGTGATGCAGAAATTGGTGAAGGAATAAGTCGAGATGTATGACTGCACTGCTGTGATGTCCGAGAAGAAACACTTTCTCCTTCGTTGCGACGGTGCAGCATACACTCAGCTAAGAATCTATTATTCCAAACAGATATAATTCTCAGAGAGTTGATCGTCGAGCAAAACGGGAATATCACCGTATTCGGTACTGAGGTAAATGTAGCAAGGGAATTCAGTCTCGGTGAGCATTGCCTGCTCTGCCTGCAATTCGAGTAATTGAAAGTATAGCGCAGTAGGAAGGGATATTTGGCGCGGTGGTGCACCTACCGAATGCACATAGTCCTCAAGTGCCTGATACACTTCAGAAAAGGTAGTAAATACATCTGTCATAATAGTAGTAGGAAAAAGCGTTGGGGAAATATGGATATGGCGTACTCTTTTTCACTATTCTGCATACTTTCCGTGAACGGTAAAAGTTCCGTTTTGTGGGGTTAATTAACATCTATGCGACGTTCATCCTCCTGTTTCCTCGTTTTCTGCCTATTTGTTACCTTCGCCCATATCCCCACGACCCGAGCGCAGGCGACTGCCGGCAGCGCCGCGTTATTCGAGTCCCGTTCAATTGTGGATATGCCTACTGCCGGTGTACTTCCCGTCTCCACCTACTGTCTTGGAATACGAATCGCGCCGCAGGGTAATCTCACGGCAGACTTCTCGGCTGCAATTTTTAAAAATTTCAATCTCGCTCTCACCTCTACAGCACGAAATGCCATCAGCGCCGC
>JBPOHH010000705.1:0-4022 GCA_052035765.1 Bacteroidota bacterium | reverse complement strand
CTTAATTGCGACCGATTGCGACTTTTACGACTTTTACGTTAAAAATTTATCGTCCGGTGAGTGCCGGTAGTATGCGTCGGATGCCGACGAACCCTGAGGAAAGGTAGTCGTCGCTGAGTGGCTGGCGAATTACCCCTTTCGAGGTGGAGGCATGGATGATATTCCCGCCGCCTGCATATATACCGACATGCGATATACCGCCGTTAAAGTCAAAGAATACAAGGTCGCCGATACTCCACTCTTCGGGCTCTATTTCCGTTCCGACGGTGTACTGTTCTGCTGCGGTACGCGGCACTCCAACTCCACTCCCGGCAAAGACTTGCTGTACAAATCCCGAACAGTCTGTGCATTTGGTACTCGTCCCGCCATAGCAATAGGGCACACCGAGGAATTTCTCGGCTGAGGTGATAATTCTACGTTGAAGCGGCGTGAGCGATTGTTCGGATGAGGTGTATGTCCTTGGCACAGAACTCGTTGATTTTCCTCCGGTTGACGATGTGAATCTCACAGAACTCTGGCATCCCAAGAGTGTGAGGATAAGGAGCGCAAGAGGAATATGTTGATAGAGTCGAGCCGTGTGTAGCATATCAATTTCAGAGTCAGAATACCGCAATTAATTACCGACAATGCCGCAAGATGTATGCCATGCCGCACGTCATGTATTTGACGATAACCCAAAATTGGGTTAATTTTACACATTATTTATCATTATCAAGAGAACAAATGGACGACCTCAAACGAAAATATCAGCTCCGCGACCGTGTAATTCGTGCAATTACCAAGAACGGAAAATTCCGCTTGGCGGCGGTCAAATCGACGGCTACATCACGCATTGCAATGGAAAATCATCAACTTAGCCCCTTGTCAGGTTTTTTGCTGAGCCGCGCTCTTTCCGGTGTAGCGCTCCTGTCGTCATTTTTAAAAGGCGAGGAACGCATTTCGATACAATTTGACGGAAATGGTCCTGTGCGTACCATCTATGCGGAAGCATTGCAGGTGGGAGAAATTCGCGGCTATGCTCGTGCGGCGAGTGAAATTCCGGCAATCGACTCACTTTCCGAAGGAATTGGGATTGGATTTCTGAAAGTGTCGAAGTATTTATATAATAAATTCGAACCTGTCATGGGGATTGTCGATTTGCAACGCAGCGACATAACCACAGATATTGCTTATTACTTAGCGCAGTCCGAGCAAATTCCGTCGGGAATAACGCTTGATGTGTTATTTTCTGACACCGGTGAAATCGCCGAAGCAGGCGGTGTACTTGTACAAGCGATGCCGGGCGCGACCGAACAGGAAATCGAGCAAATCGAGGAAGCGCTTCGGAATCTTCCGCCAATTGGAAATTTACTTGCAGATGGTGTTTCGCTTGAGGATATACTTGCGCGTGCGGTGCCGTTTGAATTCGACATGGTGAACAATTCACCGATTGATTTTTTCTGTCGCTGCTCAATGGATAGATTCAAGGAAATACTTCTCACGCTTGGTGTTAGTGAAATTCGCGACATGGAATCATCCGGTCAGAATGAGCTTGTGTGCCAGTACTGTTCGAAAAAATACCACCTCGAACCCTCCGATTTCGAGGAAATCATCACCACGCTCAAGGCGCGGGAGAATTAACTATCGAATCTTGCGCACGACGCCAATGACATTCCCAAGAATCGCGACCGAATCATCACCGACCGCAAACGTAACCTTTTGAAATCCCTTGCTTGCCGGATGCAGTTCACCTGCTCCGGCAAGTCGGCGAACGAGGGTACTTTCCTGATAAATTGCCACCACGAGCGAACCTACTTTCGGCTTGTCTTTTTTGACACATATCACCAGATCACCAGCCAGAATATGCTCAGCGCTCATGCCGTCGTCGCTCACTTCAGCCGCGAATAATTGCCCCTCTCCTGCGAAATACTGCGTATCGACCGCAAGCTGACCACGCGGATTAAGGAACGCCGTAAGAGGTTCACTTGCCGTACCTTCACCGATTATGACTACATTTTTAACTGCCGCTTGTGCCTGCTGCACCGGTTGCTGACCGAGGAGTTGGATACCGCGCGATGCGCCTTTGGTGCGGGGCTTGATATATCCTTTTTTCTCGAGTGCTTGGAGCATTTGGCTCACGCCGTTGGTGGATTTGACATTCAATTCCGCGCAGATTTCGTGCATGGTCGGAGGGAATCCATCAGCTTGGATTTTCCGCCGGAGGAACTGTAATAATTGATTTTGACGCTCTGTAAGTGGGATTCGGACACTTGCCATGTTTTTGAATTGAATTCTTGAAAAATTTATGCAATTTGCACTACGCTGTACTCTGTAGTACGCTTCAAAATTACCAACTTTTTGAATGGATTTTCTATGATTATTTCAAAATCTGTGTTTTTACCGGCGTGTATTCTCTTGCTTGCCGGACTATTTACAGGCTGCCCGAAACACGAGCAATCGACGCTCCGGGCGGCTAAGGACGGCAAATTCTATGGCGGCACGTATCGTATCAATATGGTGCGTGGTAATCCGAATGGTCTCGACCCTGTGATTATCAATAGCAAGCTTGCCGATGATCTGGCCTTACAGGTATTTGACCGTTTAATTTCGTTTGATTCTTCATTAAATACAATCCCTGAATTAGCAACAAGTTGGGAAATTTCTCCTGGTGGAAAATTATACAGATTCCACCTCCGCACCGACGTCTATTTTCACGACAATCCATGTTTTCCGAATGGAACAGGGCGCAGGATGGTAGCGCGTGATGTGGAGTATTCGCTCACGAGATGCTGCGATCCGGGCACGCGTTCCGTGCATTTTTGGGCTTTTAAAGACCGAGTCGTCGGTGCGACGGAGTATTACACAGCTCAGATTGAGAAGCGTGCAAGTGGTATGGCCGTCAGTGGGATCCGCGCAGTGAATGATTCGACCCTTGAGATAGAGCTTGTGCGACCGAGTGCGCCATTTTTGCTGACGCTAGCCAATTCGCTTGGATGCGTGGTGCCAAGAGAAGCGGTCGAGAAGTACGGGGCAGATTTCTTTCAAAATCCGGTGGGAACGGGGCCGTTTATTTTTGAAAAATGGGACCATGACCGGCAGATGACGATGCGGCGTAACTCTAAGTATTGGCAGCATGATAAAGCGGGCAATAAGCTACCGTTTTTTGATAATTTATTTGTGAGTTTTATTAAGGACGACAAGATTCAGTTGCAGGAATTTTCGAAAGGAAATTTGGATGAATGTTTTACGATACCGACCGAGTTTTTGGATAATGTGATGGATGCCGGGCGTAATGCGAAGCCGCCGTACGACAAGTTTATTTTTCAGAAGCAGCCGGCGATGTGTTCGTGGTTTTTGGACTTTTTATGCACCAAGCCACCATTTAATAATGTCGATGTTCGCCGTGCCTTTTCGCTGGCAATCGACCGTGAGAAAATCGTGCGCTATGTACTCCGAAATGCGCCGTATGCGCCGGCGATTCATGGTATTACGCCGCCGGTAATGCCGAATTATTCGATTGATTCTATACCGGGTTTTGGCTTAGATCTTCCCAAGGCGCGGGAGTATATGGCAAAGGCGGGTTTTCCGAATGGCAAGGGTTTTCCGGCGGTGCAGCTTCATATTTATCCGGAGCCGCGGCTTGTGCAGGTAGCCGAGGCGGTGCAGAAGATGCTTGACGAGGCATTGAATGTGAAGGTTGAGATTAAGACCGTGCAGTTTGCTGAGTTGCTGGCGCTTGCCGAGCAGGGCAAGCTGAATTTCTGGGGAACGCGGTGGTATGGTGATTATCCGGATGCCGAGAATTTCATCAATTTGCTGGACGGGGCGTTAGTACCGAAGAGTGACAACGAGCCGAGTTATCCCAACAGTACCCGGTATTCGAATCCGGCCGCGAGTGAAGCATTAGCAAAAGCCGTTGCCACGACGGATGTTACGGAAAGGATGCAAAATTATCGCACAGCCGAAAGCTTAGCCATGAAAGACGCTCCGGCGATAATGCTATTCTACGAGATGCACTACCGAATGCTGCAGCCGAACGTGCG
>JBPOHH010000324.1:0-2070 GCA_052035765.1 Bacteroidota bacterium | reverse complement strand
TGCAAGCGGAACGTAAACTTGATTTATACCCTTTTCTTCAACTTCAAGCATTGCGACATCATTATACTTATCATAAGCCAGTACTCCTTTAACATTATAGGTTGATCCATTCTTCTTTTCAATAGTTGCTTTAAGTGGTTTATACTCTGTGGTAATATCAGATTCTATCACATGATAATTTGTGATTATTCTTTCGGGCGAAATAAAAAAGCCAGTACCATAAGTTATTGGAATACCATCTTTTTCCTTCGCGATAAAAACAGTAACTACCGCTTCCGACACATTCTTTACCAGTTCAGCATAGTTTTTAAATTGCTTCTTTTCTGGTGGATTACTTTCTTGTTTGGGTAAAGGTGGTTTGACTTCGTTGCCTTTTTTCGATTCAGACTCTTGCTCAAGCTTTTGGAGCATTTCATTGAGGGAGGGTAGCTTTTTAGTGGGCGTGCTTACCTGAGCTGATACATTTGGTAGTTGTATCAGTGCCAGAACAAGAAATACTATACATATACGATAAACCATTATCACTCCAAGTACCTACTCACCCAATACTGCTTTCTGTAACAACATCTGACTGTTTGCATAAAAAGGAGTATCGGTCTTTCCTAAAATAGTTGATGGTACTGTTGTCATTTCATTGACATTCTCAATTGGTACTAATACTGTTTTAGCGCCGTTCTCAGATAAGAGTGTCACCTTATCGGCAAAATTCAGCGCTCTTTCTATCGCGCCACCGATGGAGATATTCCCTAACACTGCCAAACCCGGCTTGAGATTCTTTTTATATATCGCCGTTATAATGCCCACATAGACAGCACAACCAATCCCTCCAAAGATATGAGCACCTAATAAGTTACTCACTTGAACATTGAGATCATAGCCAGCAAGTGAATGCTGTTCATTGAGAATACTTTTCTCATTTGCTCGTAGATAATTATACGTGTTTTTGATGTTCTCCTTGACATCAATATTGGTAGTTCCGGTAATATTGAGCTTGCCACTTCCACGTATTGCTACTACTTCAATCTTGACTAATGAATTGTTGTCGCCATCACTCGTGGCTGAATAACATACTCCCGGCGGTAACGGATTACCTTCAATCAAAGATGATCCTCTCTCTTCCGGTAGTCCTACAAATATCTCTTCTTGCGTATCCTTGTCGATGTAGGAGAAATTGGTATCCCAGAACTCCATGCCTCCAATTCTCTTCAATTGCTCCTTGACTCTCCTCCGCATTTCCATCGCAATGACCATATAGTGTTGTACATCAGCTTTCCCGTATATACCATCTGGATGAAGGAGCTTGATAAATCCTGATACTATTCGTCGCACTGACTTCGAATCTCGCTGCTTCAAATGTGCCCCTAATGTGAAATACCGGTCAATTGCATCGTAATACGTAATCTTGCGTTGTGATTTTAGAATTTCAGAGAAAAAATCAGTACTAAAAACAAAATGATTCGTGAAGTTCTCAGGACTGAATTTCGATATTTCCCAGCCGGGCAAGAATAAGTTGATACGATCTAAAAAGGCAGTATCGTAATTCACTTCATCTGAAAGCGGACTAAAGAGATGCGACGTTTGCAATACCGTTTCCACAGGTTGATTGATGTTGCCATTCAGGATCACAGAAGCCGAACCCGAAATCTCTCCTCCTTTTGCTCGTGAGAATGAACCGGACTCCATGTAATCTTTCATAAGTGGTATGGCATCACGATCCTTGAATAGTTTATCCGTGCTTTCATCAAAACATATAGCATCCCACAATCCAACCGCTCCTACTCTTCCTGTCGTATTATTCACAAACAACTGCGCAACAGAACCCTGCCCACCCGATATAAGAATCGCGTATGGCGTAATTTCTTTGTATATATACGACTTTCCCGATGCTCGCGGTCCGAGCTCTACCATATTGAAATTTGCTTCTACCAATGGTACTAACCGACACAACAGTAGGTCTAACTTACGATCATTGAATCCATCACTCAATGGTTCATAACCCGCACTTCGGAGAAGCAATGTTTTCCATTCTGTCGTTGTGAATTCTTTACGCTTGTCTGAAATCTTTGAATT
>JBPOHH010000775.1:0-3001 GCA_052035765.1 Bacteroidota bacterium | reverse complement strand
CGTGTAAGTGCGTATTTTAAATGGTACGTCCAGCAGCCCGAACCTCCATACGTATAAACACAACCCGATTTTTGGGCATCCCAGCCCGCTAAATTCGCAAGAATTCCACCCGACTCGAGTTCCGCTTGATGCGTGTTCCATGCGTATTCACCTTCGAGGATATTCGGCGCGAACATCTCGGTGAGCATCGCGGCGATAATTCCCGCGGTATTTCCTTGAGGATTGACATTATTCATCGTGAGAGGGTGTCCCCAATTAGGCATACCTTCAAATAAATGAATGACTTGCTTAATTACTTCACCCGCAGACTGCATCTCGGGCCGAAGCGATGAATCTTTCACCTTTTCAAAATCTATCGTCAGCTCAGGGTTCGTTCCCAAATACGCCGCACCACCGATTTTTTCGGGTTTTAATTTGTCGAGTTCACGGATAGCCAGATCAATCGCCTCGGCTAGTGAATCACGTTCACCACGGTAAGGTGAGGGGAAAGATGCCAGCATTTCCGAACGGAATTTCGCCCATTTCGGGATGCGCTCTTCGGTGATATTTTCAGGTGGATATTCCATGTAATTTTAAATATTGCAATGAGATAGAGCATTTCCGAGCAATTGTCATCGGTGTATAAAATATTCCAGCACAAAAGCATGCTGCTGACGTTCGGACATTTTATCGGCCTGCTTGGTTTCGATGATGATATCGTCGAATATGTGGTCAGCGCGGAGGATATTGAGCAATTCGACTTTTGCGTCGGTCGGACCATAGAGCAAGACATCATCGAAATTTCTGATATACTCGCCAAGCTTTTTATAATAATCGGCTTGCAGGTGTTGCTCTTTGTTGTGCATGCCTTTTTCGCTTTTTTCGAGCGTCATGCTTTCTTCGTTGTGCGTGAATTTTGATTGTATTGTGGTCGTGCCGATTGTCCGTAGATGTTCGGTCGTAAATTCCGATAAGTGTGCATGTGCATGATCCATCCAAATACCGAGTTGTTTTGCTGTTTTGGGTGCCGTTTTCATGGTAAATACTGTAATTGAGGTAAATATATCTTCTATAACTCTTTCCAAATCAATCGTATCAATGATCAACTGTCACGATCTGCCCGTTTTCGGTGAAGCCATGCTTTGGTTTGAATTTTACTCGGTTTTTTCATATCCTCATCATCGGGCGACATCCAGCCGGTGGTGAACTGAGGAGCGAACTTTTTCTGGAATTTCCGCTGTTGGAATGCATGTTTTTTGTTAAGAATACTCATTGCAGTGCTCATAAATTAGGAGTAATTATTACGGTGCAAAACTACACTTCTTTCACTCTTCGGGTGTTACACAACATCAGCAAAGAGTTGCAACTTTCACACATGGTTCATTTCGGCTTCGCTCAATGAACTTTCGTAGGAAGTGTTTGGTTTTCGGGTTGCGGAATATAATGAGAATACAGAAGGTTAGAGTAATAATCGTGGTGGCGGCGGGCGTTGAGGTAATAGTACTGAGGGTGCTACTAAAGCAGATTAAAATCACAAGCATCTCCGCGAACTTTGCGAAGCCTTCGCGAACTTTGCGGTTAAAAATGCGCATCGCAGGGAAGTCACCGATCAACTTTGTGAATTGTCAAGTAAAAGCAAACAAATGCCAAAAACCGGGCATTGAGCGTAACTGAAATGCATGTGAATTGTCAAGCACAAGCAAACAAATGCCAAAAACCGGGCATTGAGCGTAGCCGAAATGCAGGGGCTTACGCTTCTTCCACCGTCCCTGCCGGAATGCGCGGCTTCACCATCACCACTTCTTCACGTTCCATGACCACAGCGCCGGGATTCGCGCCTTTCGGCTTGCGCACGTATTTTTTGAGAGTATAGGCGACAGGCGTGTAGCTTGCATTCCGTGCATTGGAGTAATAGGCAGTAATTTCAGCAGCTTGCTCGATGACACGCTTGGGGGGATTTTTGCCGGTGACGCGTATCACCGCATGCGAACCGCTCACGCCGCGGGCATGAAGCCAGATATCATTTTGTTTGGCGAATTTCATGGTCAATTCATCGTTATTCGCCGCGCTTTTACCGACATAGAGCATAAAGCCCTCTTCGAGCGGGAATTCACGGTATTTGGATGCAGTAGCTTGATCTTTCATAGATTTACCGACAAGTGTTTGAATAGATTGTTCGAGCGTTTCAATATCGCTAAGCGTTGCGGCTGCCGAGAGTTTCGCCAGAATTTCCTCGGCTAGCGCAAGGCGTTTTTTATACACCGGGAGCCGCTGCGCGCGCACTTTGGCAGACTCGGCGGCGGCGCGTGTTTTTGCATAATATTTCTCGGCATTTTCGACAAGCGTCAGCCGTGGGTCGAGAGGAATAGTCAGCGTTTCATCCGTCCATGATTGAAGAGTAATCGACTCACCGGCGAGACGGCGCGCGTTCGGCTGTGCGAGCAGCAACTCAGCCCATTGCTTATAGTTAGCAGCGCGGGCGTCTGCCGTTGCGTCATTTTCCATCAGCGCGATACTCGAACGCAATCGCTTGGCAATTCTCCCGACATTCGACTCATGTTTACTGCGTTCACTGCGGAATTTTTCACCCCGACGTGTGAGAATTATCCGCTTTCTCACAGCTGCACTTACAGACGCATATCCGGACTCCATCTCATAGCCGAATAAGGGAAGTAGCGACATCAACGGCACATCGCCCTTGAGCAGAATCAGGTATTCTTTAGCGCGATTGCATTCTTGCTTCAGAGCGGTTGTTTCGTGGTGGAGGGTGGCCCGCTCGGCTTCACTCAGCGTGCCAAGCATTCGCCCGGGGAGAATCGCCGCTCGACAGCAGATTTCCTGCGCGTAGATTTTCCCGAGAAAGACGTCCGTTTCGGTGAGGGAGGCGAGCACGGTTTGTTCGACGGAAGTCGTTGGTTTTTCAACAGTTCGCGGCATCACACTCTTCTCAAGCGCGAGATTTTTCACTGTTCGGACTTTGAACGAATCGAGAATCATACCGTTCGCATCCGTGAGAAGTACA
>JBPOHH010000654.1:0-2196 GCA_052035765.1 Bacteroidota bacterium | reverse complement strand
TGCAAAATTACCCGCCGATGAGTGTAGTTTTTGTACACGAACAATAGAAAAACAATAGACAAAATGGTATATCCGATAGATTTTTTGAGATGTTCATACAATGCTTGCCGACAGTATCGATAGCAGTACCATCCATCCGCGGAGGGGCTACCACTCTTCTTTCCCGTAACGGGCAGTATTATTATTCTGTAGGACATTTGCCGATACAATCGACAATGTGTAAATTGCAGGTATAGTGCTGCATATTCTGATGTTGGGAATAAAGCAAGAGTGAAAAGTCGTTCTTCCAATGCAAGCAAAGAGGGAAATTAATGTCGAAATTAGCTACGCCGATTCCGTATGAAGAATTCAAAAACCATGTAGAAACGCTCGACCACAGCCGAAGGGCCGAGTATATCATTGACACAGTACATCGTGTGCTAAATGGCGACCCGCCGGCGCTGCTCGCCTATGCGACCGAGGCACGGCTATTCTGGGAAGCCAGAGTCTGTCGGATGCTTGAGTATTCAACAATTTCAGACGTTTACAACGATGCTCTCAAGGGTCAATTACCCAAAGTCGAGTGGAGAATTAAAGAAAAAATTAATCGCCTGGCACGCTCATTATACAACGAATCCAAAATTCTGGATATCGTCTCAGCCTCGGATGAGGAAGCCGTAACGGCGTGTTTTCATGCCGAAGCATTGCTGACCCATATTCAGGCAAAACGTGAACTGCTGGCTGTGTATATACATTTTCCCTACGTCCTGCGCCGGAGAATGGACCAGACAGAGTTTGTTAACTTGGTTAATGAAAAGGCACTTGCCCTCGCCCGCGAACTCAGTGCCGAAGATGAAGAGATGCAGATACTCGTGAATTTCGGACGGCAGGCGCAGCGGGTATTGGATCATGAGAAAGCGCTCGGATATTTCAACCAGTCACTCTCGCTGCTTGATTCGGTGTTGCTTCGCAATGCCATAGAAGACTCCCCCCGAACGTTACCGGAAGAATACCTCGTTCCTAAATCTTTGCTACATCACTACATAGCAGCTTGCACGCTCAATCTCGGAATACCGAACGAGACGATTTATCATTGCAATCAAGCCATTGCGTATGCTCACCGGCTCAATGATGCGATGACAAATGTATATAATCAACAGCTCATTGCGAAGGCATATTCGGTGCTCGGAGCATATCATACCGCGCTCGAACACCTCCTCATCGCCGCCGGTATTGTCGAGTCGGCTGGGTCGCCGCTATTAATTGGCAACAACAAGCTCGCGATTGCCGAAATCTATGGCAAGCTTGGAGAATATGAGAAAGCTATAGAATACGGCGAGCGGGCTCTGGCGTTGACCAAAAAACACAAGCCGCTCGAAATCTATCTGAAAAACAGCGCCGAAATTGGTTCAATCATGGGAGCAGCAGGTGAGTATGACCGTGCTATTGAATTATTCACTTCCCTGCTTGCGAGTATAGAATCTTCTGAAAGTTCTCTCTCGCTCAGCCGGGAAAAAACCATCATACTCCAGAATTGCGCGCGGATTGCCATCCATCGCCGACAATGGAAGGAAGCGATTGATTTTCTTGAAGTTCCACTTGACTTTATTGATCACAATCCTCATCTTCTGTACGTTGCATTTGACGTACTCTTCACGGCCGTCGATGCGTATATCGGGGTCGGAAATTATCCGGCTGCCGCTCAATTAGCAGAACGTAATCTTGACCTGTGTAAGAGCATCGAAAATCTGGACTGGATGTATAGAGTTCATAAACAGCTCTCGGCAATTGCCGAACTCCTCGGTGATTTCGCGAAGGCATTTTATCATTACAAAGAATTTCACGAACTCAAAGAACAGGTTGTTCACCACGAATCTGACCAGCGTTCACATACTATGATTCAGCTCATAGAACAGCAGGAAGCGCAGCGTATAGCGCAGGAAGAGCGACTCCGGCGCTACGAACTTGAGGAAGAAATCAGCAAAATCTCTACCGTGCTCGTGCATCAGGAGCAGGCATTAAAGGAAATCCGATCGACTATCCGCACCATGAAATCGACGCCTAATGAGTCAGAACAGATTATTAATGTGCTCCAATCGCTGCTCCGCTCAACGGAGAATGCCACGAAGGCAAAAACCACAAAAACCTACAAGCAACTTGATGAAAAAATTGAACATGCCTTCCCCACCCTTTCCCGTGTGCAGCGTGAATTGTGTA
>JBPOHH010000093.1:0-9677 GCA_052035765.1 Bacteroidota bacterium | reverse complement strand
AGGCAGTGACGGCGACAACCATGAATTTCAAAACGGGATCTTCGCGCACTTTATCCCATGCTCCGCGGAGAGTCATCAAGCCATTAATCATACCGCCCCAGCTTGGAGCAATCAGCATAACGGAGAATACCGTACCGAGCGATTGTGCCCAGTCAGGAAGAGCTGTATAAAGAAGATGGTGCGGACCTGCCCAGATATACAGGAAGATCAGCGCCCAGAAGTGAACGATCGACAAGCGATACGAGAAGACAGGACGATTCGCTGCTTTAGGAATGAAATAATACATCATCCCAAGGAATGGAGTGGTGAGGAAGAATGCTACAGCATTATGACCATACCACCATTGTACCAGAGCGTCTTGAACTCCGGCATACATTGAATAGCTTTTCAATAAGCTTACCGGTAACTCAAGCGAATTCACCACATGCAGTAAGGCAACCGTCAAAAACGTAGCGATGTAGAACCATATAGCAACATAAATATGCTTTTCACGGCGTTTAAAAATAGTGCCGAGCATATTCCACCCGAACACGACCCAGATAAGAGTTATCAGAATATCAATCGGCCACTCTAACTCAGCATATTCTTTGCTGGTTGTGAAGCCAAGAGGAAGCGTGAGCGCAGCAGTTACAATAATTGTCTGCCAGCCCCAGAAGTGAATTTTACTCAAAAAATCACTAAACATCCGCGCCTTGCACAGGCGTTGAAGCGAATAATAAACACCCACAAAAATTGCAGTCCCACCGAAAGCGAAAATCACCGCATTTGTATGCAGCGGACGCAACCGCCCGTAGGAAAGTTCGGCAAGTCCCCCTAAGAATGCAGGGAACACGAGTTTAATTGCCACAATAAGACCCACAAGCATACCGACGACTGCCCACAGCAGCGTAGCGATAGCGAAATTGCGGACTATCCTATTGTCATAGTCGAAGCTTTCTACTTTCATCAGACTACCTCTTGTATTATTTGAAAAATAATTGAACCACTAAAAATATTACGAATTGAAATTCTATCCGTCAGTTATCGAGATTTCGCTTTTCTTGGACCCATCGTCGTCGAGTAAAATCCGTACGGCAGGAGTAAACTTATCATCGTACTGACCATTTCTAACAGACCAGAAAAAAGCCATCAGGAAGCCACCCGCCACGAGCAAACTGAATCCTACAAGCATATAAAGCACTTCCATACATGTCTTTCGTATTAGTTTATAAAGTAATACCTTGCATTACTTTTTGAGTTTAATCGAGCGTGCATTCCACACGACCATCCCGGTCGTAAATCCTATCACAGAAAGCGAAGATACAGGCATAAAAATAGCAGCTACTATGGGCGTCAGCATTCCCGTTACCGCGAATCCAAGCCCCACTGCATTGTAAATCATCGATAGAATAAACGCGTAAATAATCACGTTTTTGGTACTTTTAGCAAATTTCAGCATCTCCGGAAGCAGCTCAAGACTCTCTGAGGCAAGTACTCCGTCACAAGCAGGTGAGAAAGAACCGGATCGTTCCGTGACAGCAATCCCAACCGTGCTTTGCTGTAAGGCGCCCGCGTCGTTGAGCCCGTCACCAATCATTGCCGTTTTTTTGCCTTCTGCACGCAAGTTCTTGATAAATTTTAATTTGTCTTCCGGTGACTGTGAGAATCGCATCTTGCTTGCATCATCGAAATACGGCAACAGTGTCGTTAGCTCACGTGCATTGTCACCGGAAAGTAAATACAAGGAACATTGCGATTTGAGCTTGCCGAACAGCACCGATAGACCATTCCTGTACGAATTCTCAACCGAGTAATATCCTTTGTATTCTCCATCAATGGCAATAAACACTCCGCCTGTAGACAACAGCTGAGCCGGGAGCTTCGCATAGTGAGAAACGAACTGTGCGGAGCCGGCAATTATGATGTGATGATCAATATGAGCTTCAACACCTTTGCCGGCAAATTCTTTAAAATCATCTACTTTTAATCCATCTTGTGGTGGTAACTGACTCGCTATCGTTCGACTGAACGGATGGTTGGAATTACGAAGACTGGTCTGAATGTAGCGCTGCTGGTCGAAGGTAAGAATAGTACCGGTGTAGGAAATTGCAGTCGTCTGAGCCTCTGTCAAGGTGCCTGTTTTATCAAAGACAATCGTATCAACCGCCGCCAGGTCGAGCACGACCGATACATTCTTTAAATACAGCTTTGATTTACCGAGCATTGTCAATCCCCATCCGAGAGCAAAAGGAGCAGCCAGGGTGAGAGCGCACGGACAAGCAATAATTAGTACAGCTGTGAAAGCATTCAATGCTGTGAAAGGATTAATTGTAAGCCAATAGCCGGCAGTACCGAACGCCAGCAAAAGTGTACCTATAGTAAAGTACTTTCCAAAAATTGTATTGGCTTCCAACAGCTTGGAAGGCTTTTCCTTCATGAAGACTTCGTTGTTCCACAGCCGAGTCAGGTAGCTTTGGGAACATTCCTTCGTGCATTCAATCTCTGCTACGGCACCGCTAATCCGACCGCCTGCATAGACTTGCTGTCCGAACACTACTTCGACGGGAACGGATTCACCATTAACGAAGCTGTAATCTATCCAGGCATTCTCAGAATGTAAGATACCGTCAGCCGGAATAATTTCCGTGTTGCGGACAATCATTCGGTCGCCGACGGAAATGGAAGAGATTGACACCGACACTTCTCTGCCTTCGCGGGTGATGGTTGCCGACAGAGGAAAGTATGATTTGTAATCACGGTTAAACGAAAGTGATTCGATTGTTTTTTTCTGGAGTAATTTCCCTATGAGAAGAAAGAAAACAAGCCCCGTAAATGAATCCATAAATCCACTGCCGATTCCCATGAGAATATCAACAACACTTCTCACAAAAAGTGCTGTAAGTCCTAATGAAACAGGGACATCAATACTCATCACACGTTCTTTGAAGCTATACCAGGAATTGATAAAATAATCCCGGGCACTGTAAAGCAACACCGGGAGTGCAAGCAGGATGTTGAGTATTCCAAAAAACCAACGTAAATTTGCATCCAACGAAAGTCCAAATGACAAATATTCCGGAAAACTAAGCATCATCGTATTGCCGAATGCGAATCCGGCAAGCCCAAGCTTGAGATATAAATCATGTCTGCGAGCGTCCGTAACGGGTTTTTCGAGATTACTGAGCTTGATTTCCGGTTCGTAACCGATTTTTGTCAACAGCTCCACGACGGCACGCAGGCTCGTCTCAGTAGAATTAAATCTAATGCTGACTTCCTTACGTGGGAAATTAACCTGTGAATGTATGATACCGGCGTTGAGTTTATGAAGCTTTTCGAGTAACCAAAGGCAGGAAGTACAGTGAATATCTGGTATATAGAACGTAACGGAGGTACTCTCGTTCTGTGAAAAATCTACCAGCCGACGGACAATATCAGGGTGGTCTAGATATTCAAACCGAGCCACTCCGGTCTTAAATCTGAAGGAATTGCCGGCTTTCGAATCAAGGTCATAATACGAGCATAGATTGTTGTCGCGTAGGAGCTCAAAGACGAGTTTACAGCCTGTACAACAAAATTGCTCCCCGGTGTCAAGACTCACAGCTTCGGCTGTACAATCCTCACCGCAGTGTGCACAGAGAGTTGTAGAATGTTGTAAAGTTTTGTTCATGCTTGCGTAGATTGATTTTTGACACTTTTTCTTGGTTCAAAATTACCGAGACTTGTATCGACAAAATATGACATTTGTCATAATTCTGAATATTTTTCCTCAAATTATTAAACTGCTATGAAAACACAACAAGTACACATTGATTGCGAAGTTTGTGAAGTTCGTGACACATCTGTTTTTGCGGAAATCCAGTCCTCTGAATTGAGTGTTATTAATCATGGTAAGCACTGTAATCATTATCAGAAAGGTGATGTAATATTCAACGAGGGGCAATATCCGTCGTCAATCTATTGCATTCATCACGGGAAAATCAAGCTCCAGAAGCTTGGCAATGACGGGAGGGAACAAATTATACGACTCTTTAAAGCTGGTGAAATCGTCGGCTATCGTGCGCTCCTGAGCGGTGAGCAATTCTACTCATCTGCTGTCGCTATCGATGATTGCATCGTCTGTATAATCCCGAAAGACGCCTTTTTTGATCTTGTTCGCTCGAACGCACGGTTAGCATTTAATATGATGGAGCTGCTCTCGACCGAGCTCAGACATGCTCAAATGAAGGTCGTGGAGATGGCACAAAAGTCGGTGAAAGAGCGCTTAGCCGAGGGTCTGCTAATTTTGCATCATACCTATGGCTTACAAAATGACAAGAAAACACTCGATGTGATGCTCTCACGAGAAGAGCTCGCGACGATGATTGGTACCGCCACTGAAACGGTCATTCGTTTGCTTGCTGAGTTTAAACGACTGAAATACGTAGACTTCCGTGGTCGAAACATCGCAATTCTCAATTACGGAGCACTTCTGAAAGCCGCCAATGTCGATGAATAAGACAGGCAGAGTGGGATAACCGGGAAGTTCGTCTATCATTCCCGGCTTGCAAACACAGGTAAAGAAGCTGTTTTTTGAGGAGAAAAGTACCGCGACTGCCAAGTATCAGGTAATTGATTTTTGAGAAATAATAATACCGAGCTGCTCGATGCGATAGCGGAGTTTAGCTCGTGAAATCTGCAATATTTTTGCTGCTTTAATTTGATTCCCGCCGGTAATTTTTAATGTCTGAAGTATAAAATCTTTGAGTACATCACTCATTTTCGCACCTTCTTTTGATATCTGAAGATAATGCTGACCCGGAGCTAACTCCATAGTTGCTCTTGTAGTAGGTGTAGGAGCATTCTGCGGGCGTAAAAAATTCAGGGATTCTTTTGAGATGATGGTACCTGCTTCCAGAAGTACAACACGCTCAATGACATTTCGAAGCTCACGCACATTTCCCTTCCATTGATAGGTCTCCATAAGCTCGGCCGCCTCGGGAGTAAAACCACTGATTTTACGTCCGAATTTTTTATTGAATTCATTGACAAACGAAGTCGCAAGCTCGAGAATATCACCTCTGCGTTCTCGCAGCGGAGGAAGCGTCATGATTGCAACGTTGAGACGGTAGTACAAGTCTTCGCGGAACTTCCCCTCTTCTACTAGCTGTTCGAGATTTCTATTGGTTGCGGCTATCACACGTACATCGACACTTACTTCTTTCACTCCTCCGAGCCGATAGAATGTACGTTCCTGCAGTACTCGTAGCAGCTTGACCTGCATCTCAGGGCTTAATTCACCAACTTCATCGAGTAGTATAGTGCCATGATTTGCCTGCTCGAATCTCCCCTGTTTGACTTTTTCGGTAGCACCGGTAAAAGCTCCTTTTTCATATCCGAAGAGTTCATTTTCAGCAAGTTCACGTGGAATTGCACCGCAATTGATGGTGATAAACGGCCCCCGCGCGCGCGCTGATCGCTGATGAATATATTTCGCGATAAGCTCTTTACCCGTACCGGACTCACCGAGAATAAGCGCTGTTGTATCATCGGCCGATGCAACGATTTGCCCAATCTGTAATGCCCGACGTATACCATCGGAATTACCGATTATTTCCGTCGACTCTTCACGCCGGAGCCGCTCTTCGAGTAAATTGACCTGACGACGCAGGTCATAATTGGCAAGAGATTTTTCAACGGCAATTTCGAGCTGTTCTAAATCCAGGGGCTTCACGATAAAATCTTCTGCACCGAGCTTCATGGCTCGTACGGCCATTTTGATATCCGAAAAAGCAGTCATCATTACTACCGGCATCGTATACCCAAATGTTCGAATCTCTTCAAGGATATCAAGACCATTCATGTGTCCTAAAAAAATATCTAAGAGAATCAGATCCGGCTGAGTAGTATCAAGCTCATCCAAGCCTTTGACGGGATCTGTATATCCATGCACACGCGTATATTTTGCAGCTAAAATATCAGTGACCGTTGCATTGACGAGCGGATCGTCCTCGATGATAACAATTGAATATTTCTGAAGTGCCATAATAATGAGACCTATAACGATAGATATAAAAAGAAACTGCTAACTAATAAATATAAATGTACCTACATCCTCGATGCAACTCAGCTGGCGGCCCGTTCGATTAACGGGACCGAGCGGTGCTCGGACTGTGGTACCGGTAATTTTACATAAAATGTCGTGCCTACCCCAACGGTACTTTCCACATCAATACTCCCGCTATGCTGATGGATGATCCGCTGTGTAATCGGCAATCCGAGCCCGGTACCCTCGGCCTTCCGGGTAAAAAACGGATTGAAGATTTTCGTCAGATCGTCTTCCGATATTCCAATCCCCGTATCAGTCACCGCAATAACTACGAATTGATCACCCCGCCGTGTCAGAAGTTCCCGATATGATTGTATAGTAATCTGACCTTTTGCACGAATAGCATCAGCCGCATTGGTAAGCAGATTAATCAGCACCTGCTGTATCTGCTTGGCATCAATAGCTACTTGCGGCAAATCTTCTGCTAATGACACATTGATACTAATTGTCTTCCGGCTGAATGTAGAGCGTGTAAGCTCCAAAGAAGACTTAATGAGCATATTGATATCTTCCTGCTGCACATTCGACACCGCCTGCCGAGAGAAGTTCAACGTAGCCTCGACGATTTTTGCAATGCGCTCGACGCCCTGAATCGCTGTCTGTACATATAGGGCATCGGAAGAATCAGCCGAGATTTTCCGCTGCAACACCTGTAAATTTAAATTAATTGCTGCCAGTGGATTACGTATTTCATGCGCAACACCCGCCGAAAGCTGTCCAAGCAGTACCATTTTATCTGCCTGTACCATTCTATCAGTAAGCGCACGCTGTTCACTGACATCCCGCGCATTAGCCTGAATAAGCCGCTGTCCGTCATAGGTGACAAATCGTGCGCTGACTTCTACCATTAAATTGTCATTATGCGGAGAATCAAGGGAGAGTTCACTTAATATCGTCGGTGAGCTCGACTTCGTCAGGAGCTTGAAGATTCTGCGGAATTGAGGGAGTGATGTACCGAGTAACTGAGTGCGGGGTATGCCGGTGAGTACAGAAGCATATTCATTAGCGTCTAATACACTCCATGTCTCCGGCTGCACTATAAATACAGCATCAGCAGCATTCTCAAAAAAAGCCCGGTACCATGCGAGCTGCTTTTCAAGCTGTGCTACTTTATCACGCTGCGATGAAAACGAAGATTGAAATGAACGCGAAGCCATGCCCTCAACTCCTCCCCAGTAATAGTTAATCGAGGGCGAAAATACAGTTTTTTTCGTACACAAAGAATAATATTCGCCATTTTTAATAAATAGCTCAGAAATACTTTGTTCTTGCCTACGGTTTTTTTCCCGTAGTGTCTACTTTTGTACTGTCATTCTTCATAAAAGGCAGCTCAGGAATGGATTTTTCGAGTCCGAATGGAAGAGTGACCTTGAGCTTGGATACATCGATTTTTGCATCCACCGGTATTTTATCGGCACTGGGAAGTACACTGGAAGATCCGGCTTTTACAGCGGGCTGTGCGGTTTGATTGGGTGAAACATCAACAGGAAGATTCGGCGGCGGCTGAACATTATACAATCCTGCAGTATCCGTTGTCATCGACTTTGGACGCTGCCATGGAGCGACTGAATCAGGGCTGGTCTTGCTCACCTGATATGCCGAGTAGTACGACAAACTCGGCGCTATATCTTTAGAATATATAGAACTAGGGTAACGTTCCATGAGTAATTTGTAGTATATAATCGCGCTGTCTTTTAGCAACAGCTTTCGCTCGTAGAGCCACCCAACTGTGTAGAGTGACCGTGGAGCATAGGCTGAAGCTCTATACAAATCAGCTAATTTTAAAAACTGACGGATCGCATTTTCATAATCACCAATTGCGCGAAATTTAGAACCCGATTGGAATAAGTCTGCTACCGTATCGATGACGACTGCCTCTGTAAACCCAAGCTTTTTCCGGGCTTCAATGCCGAAATCGGTCGTCTGATAATTCAATGCCAGGAGCTCCATAAGCGAATCGGCTGTCTCAGGTTCGGTCGATGCCAGCATACGCACTACTCCATAAATAAACCGAGCTTTTTCTTTACTTTTGTTCGGACAGGAATCCATAGCTGCACGGTAATACTTCAATGTTGAGTCCGGGTGCCCGAGCTTTTCATGTGCGCGACCAATGTCAAAAACCGTCGACGACCATTCGACTTTGAGTGAATCACTCTCCGGAAATTTCGTAATCAGCTCTTTGATTTTTAGAGACTTCGACTGACGGTCTTCGATGGTGTTCAAGAGCTGAAAATAACTTGTTGCTGCCGCCTGAACCGGTGATTTAACTGCGGTCGCTTTGGCTAAATATACCCGCGCTTTAGTATAATCATTCTGCTTGTAGAATTCCATTGCACGCTCAAAATACATCGTCGTCAATGCCGGACTACCGGGGATCTTCTCAGCTTCCTGCTCTACCTGTGTGAGCTCCTTCTCTTTCTTCTGCAACCTGTACATCCTCATCCGCTCGGCAAGCACATTCTGCGACCAGTCTTTATAGTTTTCATTTCGTTCGAGTTCTTTTAGAATTGGCTCCGCCTGCTCAAATTTCCCCATCTGATTAAAACACGAAGCGCGCAGCAATGCAGCCTCAAACTCCGAGAGCAAATCCGGCGAATACTCACTCGCAGCAGCAAATTCCTTTTCGGCTTTTTCAAATTGACTGATACGATAAAGGATTGACCCAATCTCAATTTGCCATTTTGCACGGATCTCATTGTCATCACACTGCGCAATCGCCTGACGATACGGCCGAAGCGCTTCCTCGACATTCTCCTCAAATAATGCCTGCTCCGCCATAAGCTGAAATGCTTCCGAAAGAATATCATAGCGCTTCATCTGCCAGGCAACATCAACCGTGCGGGAGAGCATGTTTTTGCCGAGAGCGTATTTCCGTTCAATTAAATAACATTTGGCTTGCAAAAGGTGAGCATCGGGCGAGTATTCTCCAAGCGGATATTTATCAATAAGTTCACTGCATTTTACTTCCGCCGGCAGCCATTCCGATTTGTAAAAATATGCCTTCGCCATGAGGAAAATTGTCGATTCGATGTAGTTGGATTTGGGGTGGAGTTTGATGATTTTCGAACCCTTAATCAACACCGAGTCGAGCTTGATAGCCACCGGCTGCAGCTTCGCCTGATCTATAATCTGATCTTTGATATAGGGCGGAAGTTGATTGGTATTAGCCACTTGGCCAAACGCAGCGCCACTGTCCAGCGGAACTAGTACACGAGGCTTTACCCGACGCTTTTCTTCCGTAAAGGAGAATTCATCCTCCGTCTCGGTCATCAGCCGCTTTTGATTATAATACGTATTAAAAAACGTGGTGGAATTGTCGTAAAATTTGCACCCACCAAACGTGGCAAGAGTCGCAATTGCGATGAAAAACAAACGATTTTTCATAAAATTTCCTCAAAAAACGTAATTATTCAAACGTTTGGGCGGCAATGGGTGACCGCAAATGACTGCCCGGAATATAGCCAACGGGAAACAACAATTCGTTGATTTTACTATTTATTCATTATCTCTTGAGCCAATACTCAAGCAATTTCCGTTGGTTATCCGACATATCCGACACCTGCAGAAGCGCTTTATTAACAACAGGTTCGGGCACAAGTGTTGTTTCGTAGAG